>CAXBLN010000059.1:0-20295 GCA_963976555.1 uncultured Gammaproteobacteria bacterium | reverse complement strand
TGACGCCTGAGCGGCTCATCGAATTAACCGACGAGGCTTACCCGGACCTGGTTACGCAGCGTTACAACGCCCCTGCAAGCGCAATATTTGAGAAGGCGCTGGCTGCAGTGGACGAATTGGGCTGGGAGCTTGTCGACGCCGATGCAGCGGCTGGGAGAATAGAAGCCACGGATACCACGTTCTGGTTTCGCTTCAAGGACGACGTGGTCATCAAGATCGATCAGCGGGGATCGGAGACTCAAGTCGACGCTAGATCAGTTTCTCGCGTAGGTACTGGCGACGTAGGAGCGAATGCCATTCGCCTGCGCAAACTATTCGCCTTGCTGGAAGGCTAGACGGTAGACCCAGCATTCATCAGTTAAGAGTTGAGTCGTAAATGCACTTAGCAAGTAAAACTAAAAACATGCTCTTGTACGCGTTCATTGTGATCAGCGTTCTCGGCCTTTCGCAACTGATTGGCTACTGGGTCAATACCAGCATACCGCAGAACACATCTATTGAGCTCAATAGTCTTATTCACTTCACTCATATTCGAAACCACGGTGGCGTATTCGGTATGTTGCAGGGCATGGGTTGGATCTTCGCCACAATCAGCATCGCACTGCTATTGGGGGTATGTGCCTATCTTTGGTTTAGTTCCGGTATAAAACGCTACGAGTATGTCTGCTTTGGTTTTATTGTCGGGGGCGGCGCGAGCAATATATTGGATCGCTGGGTGTATGGCAGTGTGATAGATTTTATCGACATCCAGCACATCCCATACTGGAACTACATCTTCAATACAGCCGATGTGATGGTGCATGTCGGCATATGGCCGCTTCTCCTTTTCAGTTTCCTCGCCAATTCTAACGACACCGAAACACATCCGGCTAACTAGTAAGATTTACATTCACAAAAAAAACCCGACCACTGAACGGTGATCGGGTTTTCTATTCTTCACTAGAACTAACTAGCCGCTAACTTTAGATCCTGTAGCAGACCGTGTAAA
Organism: uncultured Gammaproteobacteria bacterium; assembly: GCA_963976555.1. Lineage (GTDB taxonomy): Bacteria > Pseudomonadota > Gammaproteobacteria > Pseudomonadales > Pseudohongiellaceae > UBA9145. The sequence goes on along the minus strand of CAXBLN010000059.1, from coordinate 19,307 downwards.
CATTATCTTCAGAATACAGAGCCGCAAGAACTGCGTTGCTTGGGTTAGTGTTAACGCCACTCGCGCCGACAGTAGCTCGGAAGCGACCCGTTGCGCCGAGACCATCGTCTAGCTCACCATCCATAGAAATAGCAGCCGAACCTGGTACCTGACTCAAACATACTTTTGTACCAGTGAGGTTGCCGCCCATCGCTGCTGTAGTAACACCCATGAAACCGCCCCAGGCATTCGTTGGTAAAGAAAGCAATCCAGCATCAGCGGGATTTCCTGAGATGAATCCAGCGGCCTTCAGATGCTGCCAAAACTCTTGAGCCTCGCCAGCTCCCGTAAATGTCTGGTTTGCTGCAACTTGCAGTCGGCCGTTAGCGTTACCAGCTGAAACAGCCGCCCAGCTAGCACCACGTGCAGTCAATGTTGCCGCTGGACCGTCGTCGCCTGGTAGGCGTCCATAACGATCTTGATATGCGAAAATGGCAGCAGCTGTTCCGTTCATGTCTTTGACGGCCTGCTTCACGCGAGAGTTTTCGATCAATTCCTGACCCTGCAATACACCGCCTACCAGCAGTCCAATGATTACCAATACGATGGCAATCTCGATCAGGGTAAAACCCTTCTGCTTGTTCATGTTCCTAATAGAGCTCTTCATCAAATCATCCCCTTGAGGCAAAATGTAAATACTTGAAATTCAATACTTTTCGAACATAGTACTTCGAATATGGCGCCATCTTATAGATCGACCACTTGCGGCACAATATGTAGGTTTTTTTTACAGGGATATGGGCAGAACTATCACGAATACCATGGGAGCATCCTCCGCCGTGATAGCCTGCAATGTCCCTCCAGCCCCCTGAACTAGCTGTCTTGCGTGGTATAAGCCTATCCCCAAGCCATCCCCCTTTTCACTCCAGAAGGGTTCAAATAGACGTTCTGGCCATAGGCAGGGTTTGCCGTTACGATCGCTTATCGCTATTTCGAGCCCAGAATCGATAGGTTTTATGGAAATCTCTATCCTGGGCTCGCTTTCAGGCTCACGTCGAATCTGATCAATATAATTGCCGAACAGGTTATCGCAGATGCTGCTGAGCGACTGCTCGTTGATAAGAGCCTGACCAGCGCCGTCGATATGGATCTGCAGGTCGTGAATATCTGCCGTCTTGCGAAGCGCTTCACCGAGATCTACTGCGACCCGAACTCCACCGGGAGCATCGCTCGATAGGCTGCTGAGGAAACGACCCGAGCGCTCATGCAAAGTTGGCATAACAGTGCGCAAGCTGTTCAATAGTTTCTCTTCCTTTCCCGCAGGTGTGTTCTGCAGCTGCTCAGCAACGAGGGAAATTAGTTGTACAATGTTCTTCATGTCGTGCTGCAGGAACACACTCAGCTTGGCTGATTGGGCGAAGGCGCCCTGCACTGTGCCGAGCTTCACCCACATATCCGTGTAGAGGAGCAGGAAGAAGCTCTCGGAGAGGACTGTGCTGAAGTAGCGCTGTTCAAAGCGACGCTTACCATCGTATAGATCGACGACCAGCGTGATGTCATCTACTGCCAGCTTTCGATGAATGAAAACGTCACCCTCATTCCCCTCTATATGGGAGAGTGAAGAGCCAAACCAATCCAGCTGCCAGCTAATGCCCTTGAAACCCGCCTTCTCCAATGGTTTCCAGCAGTGCCGAAGAAAATCTGGCAGATCGAAGCCCAACTTCTCGTTGAGGCTTACTAGCTCGTTGGTAATTTGCGCGCGGCGACTCGCCTGCCCTAACAGCCATGTTGTGGCAAGTATTATGCTGGCTCCTATCAGAATCAGATAGGGGTAGAGGCTAGCCATCGTCACGTTTTATTCCAAATTTTTTCAAAAAATAGTAAATACTCTCACGCTTAAGCCCGAGCCGTGCAGCGCTCTGATAGACATTAAACTCAGTGTCCTTCAAGACATGACGGACCAGCTTCTCCTCGGCCTCCTCGCGAACTGCCTTCAGACCATCCGAAACCTTTGCGTTGATCTGCAGGCGAGTAAGACCCTCCTCATCTTCCAGGGTCTTCTCTTTCTTGTAGAACAGCACGGCGCGCTGAACGGCATTCAAGATGTCTTCGGAGCGAGAAGGCTTCGCCAGAAAATCGAAAGCACCTTCCTTGATGGCTGCAAGCGCGGAACTCTCTTCGTCCTGCCCTGTTAATACAACAATCTTGGCGCGAAACAGTTTCTCGGCGACCATCCTGATCACTGCAAGACCCTCGATAGTTGTATGTGGCGAAGGCGGAAGGCCCAAGTCAAGCACGAGCGCCGCTATGTTTTTATCTTCCTTCAATCTGGCTTCAGCACTGGCCTTACTGTCCGCCTCTTGCACATGATAGTCGTTCATCTCCAGGACATTGCGCAGCACTAACCTGAGCGCAGGGTCATCCTCTACCAGGAGAATCCTCGCAGGCTGATTTAGCTCTGCCTGATCTGCACCTAGGCCTGGAGCATTATTGTTCGTCTCGTTGTTCACACGTAGTCTCGAAATCCAGATTTTAAGAATCGGCTCTGCCTAGGGCAGCTGACCTGCGGCAATCATTTTGGTGTACAGAATACTCGGCGATATCCAGGTTATGATGTCGTCGAATGTATCCTCGATATAGCCGGAGGAGACGAAGTCATTGTTATTTGCTTGACGGTAGCCATTGACTGTTGCCTCACCCGAATTTTCGACCTCGTCAGCGGAGGTAAAAGTGGCCCAGTCTGCACCGAGAGAGAGAATGACCGCAGGAGCCGAATCAAACAGAACTGTAGCGCAGGTATTGGAATCACATATTCGAAGATTAGGTGTCAGCGCCGCCATCGAGACGGTACTCATTTGCCCAGCCGTAGTGAACGCATTTCCATTTTGATTGGTTACTGAGTAGCGGTAAGGGCTCAGCCAGCTATCCATCAGCAGGTTGTCCGTATTAATTGCTCCGCTTAGTCCCAGCGTTGACCAGGGCACGAAGCCGAAGCGCTGCGTACAAGCGCCTCCACCTAGGGGTGCTTCTGCGCCGATGCTCGTGGTAGTAGCGGGGCAGGGTAAGCGACCATTGGCCTGAGCGAAGCCATACAGCGCTTCCTTTATCTCCTCCAGCGTATTATCCGCATCGGTACGATTGTTTATCTCCTGCGTCTGGCTGATGGACACGAGCAATCCGCCGAGTAGCGTTGCTACGATCACCATCACTATCGCCATCTCTAAGATACTAAATCCCGAGGATGCAACAGGAAATCCAAGTCGATCTGATTTTAACATTGCGAGCCTACTCTCCTGATATTCGCTGGCGAGTCCGCCACGGCATAGAATAATTGATAGCTGATATTGGCACAGCCAGTGAAGGTTAGTGTGGCTTGATCGTTAGATACGCGGGTATAGTTTGTAATCAACGGCCAGCCATTGGCATTAAACCACGCTGGCATCGGCGCGAGCAGCAACATGGCGTCAAAATCTAATTGAGTCAGTGGGTATCCCACCGGTGGCAACAGGTGAAACGCATCAAGTTGTACCTGAATCAGGTCCGCGACCTTCCTTGTTATCGGCGTCATAATCTCATCGATGGTTATCGGGAGCACTCGATCGTTAAACTGCGTAGGATCGAGCGGATCGTTACTGACGAAGTTCGGCGCCGCCGAATTGTTAGCCTCGAGATAGCGCGCCGCAACATTACTGGGCCTTGCCTGACCAACAAGTGCAGGACCCGGCGCGATAATCACAGCCGCGATGCGGCTTTGAGTATCTAGCGTAACCGTGCTCAGCGCTGCGGAATTCAGAGCCCCGATGGGATTACGCCTAAACGCATCGGATACGCTGTACCAGAACTGCTCCTCGACATCGCTATTATATGTCGAGATCGGGAAGTTAGACCCCGACGGTAGTGTTATCCGGGTAGGCAACCTCCCTAAGGAGTTGACCCCGCAAGGTGCATTCTCCAATCCATTGCCGTTGCTATCGGGGCAGGGTAGATAGCCAGGCCCAGCGCCTGCAACCGAATAATTCTCGGAGTATAAAACCGCATAGGCGATCAGTGCCTCTTTCGCTTCACGCATGGCGTTAGCAGTATTGACATTGCGACGTTGATTGACGGTATTGTTGTCCAACACTGTGATTATCGCGCCAGCCGCTGCAAGAAATAGCACAATAAAAAAAGCCAAGAGAATGACTCCGCGTTGTCGCTGAGAGTTCACAACAGCGCCAGACGCCGAATAGACACTATTCATAGATCCTGTGCGGCTTCCAGCACAGCCTGAGCCGGAGCACTATCGAGTATCAGTGAATTCGTTCCTGCGCGCGAATCATCCGCTTCCTGTTCGGCGATACGAGCTGCATCGGCAGCTAACACCGCCTCATATTGATAGGACTCATACAACTGGCCCGTACTCAGGTTCAAAACCTGACCTGGTTTTACCTTGAAGCTGGCAGCGGATTCTGTATCTCGAATCAGTAACTGTCCCTGACTGTAAGGCAGTAGCAGCTCCATATTCGCGGGCAGACTGGCCTGATCGTAAGCGATGTTATTGATCCAGACTGTGTAACTGTCATCGGCCCTACGCATTGTGCCGCCCAGGGCGTAGACGATATCAACCTCATCATCACCAAATACGGGAAGCTGAATGATTGGCTCCTCGTCTACAGATTCTTCAATAACCACACCCGAGAGAACCTGAAAACGAAGGCGATCCAGCTCCGCACGCAGCGCAGGCGTAGAGAAAAGGCGTTGAACCGATTGTCCATAAAGATGGCTGGACGCCATTGTAGTCGCCCCAATGATTATACTAATCGATAACCCTATCACTCTTTGCATTGTTCTGTTCATTCTAAGTCTCGCCCAGGCATTGCATCGCAACCTTCATAAACTATCTCTGCAACTTACTCGTAATAATCATCATCATATTCTTCGTCCGTCGAAGGCAGCTCGCGCCGGAATGTGTACCAGATAAACTCGCAGCTCGCGATCTGCCGCTGGACAACTTCTAACTGCTCCGATGCGTCGATAGCTGGAGCGGTTATTGCACAGGATGTGGTAACCATAAGCCGCCCCGCATTGAGAAATGCTCCTAAGAAGCGAGTTAGATCCTCTTCATGCAGCAAGGGAATACGCAGCGTAACAACGCTAGCACGTACTGAAATTTGCTCATCCGCATCTTCGATTCCCTCGGGATACTCAAGAATTCTACTGCTCTGTTCTCTTACTTCCACGTCGATCGGGAATAAACGAAAGCGGTTGCGAATCCTTCGGATATCTTCGAGCAGTGAAACTCTGTCTTCCTCTTCTAGCAGCCTATTACTGACCAAGGCGTTATAGCGGTCTATATTTTCGACGATAATTCGTTCCGATTCTTCGATTTGCGTCACTTCCTGGGTAATAACGTCGAAATTTGAACGCGTCCCTAGTTCCAGCCGGCGCATATCACTGCGATAGTAAATTGAAGCCCAGTAGCCGCCAATCGCTATGGCGAAACACAGGGCGAGAAGAATCAGCCACCACTTTAGCCATGCCAGATCTTCACGTATGTGTCGCCTACGTACCGCCATTTAACTATCAATCCTCACGATAAGGGCGAATTCAGAATCCAGGATTTGATCTGAAACTATCGCACTCACCGAAGTATCCGGCGCAGACTCTATGGGAAGACTGGTCGTTCTTACGCTGGCTCCCTCGATAAGTGAGAGAGAATCGATAAATTCTTTCAGTCGTAAATCAGCATTCTCGTAGCTGCTGGTCCCAAATTGTTGGCCGTAAAGTTCCAACTCAATCACCGCGCTATTCGCCAGGATGCCATCGTTTAAATCCAGGTATTGCTCGTCAGCACTAATCTTCCATACGATTGATGTTAGGTTAATGGTCGAGTGCTGCTCCATGACTTGAGATATCTGACTAAGTAATTCTGTGGGCGGATGGTTTTGAGATTCAATCAGGTCATAATTGTTGACGACAAGGGCCATCGCCTCAGAGGGAAGCGGCGTCGCAGGGAATTGCGCGGTCAACTCATCATACTGCGCTTGCACTGGCAGCATATCCAGTCTCATCGCCTGATAATTCGCTCGGCTGCGAATCGCATCATTGAGCACAGGGGCGCTTACCACAGCACCGAGAATGAGCGCCAGAAGGCAACTCAATGCCACATAGTTTCGCTGTCGCCTTAAGAAGGTGAAACGCATGGTGGCGGGAGAAGCGTAGATGTTGCCAAAACCTCCATGGTGCACTCCCCAATCGAGACAGAGCAATATCGCCGTGATCTCACTCTGCGGGCCACCGTAACTGTTTATGGGCATCAGATCGATGGAGTTGTGATGATGGACAGCAGCGAAATCCGCGTTGCCACGCTTGCCTTCGAAGGCATCGGCCTCAAGGATCGGGGACACCACGTGCAGCTCTGGAAGTTCTTCGGAATCAAGCAGGCCGATTCTCTCCAAATATTCCCGCGATTGCAGAGTCGCCACGAGAATCGACTCCGCCAAGTCTGCATCTGGATCTATTGGCAGTGGCGTGAGTCGGCTAAACATGAGCTTGTCATTTGCAATAAGAGACTGCCTGATGCCGTTTCTCTGCCAGTTAACGAGGAGGATTTCTTTACTGGTATCGAGCCCTAATTCCTTCGCAACTTTGCAGATGGCAAACGCCGGCGTCGTTATGCTCTTGATTGACACCTGCTCTTGAAGCAAGATCCTCACCCAGTTATCGATGTTTCGGGTCTGAGTTATGGCGCTAAATAATACTCTGTCATCTCGGCGGCCTGTTTTTTCCCTGCCTAGTATCTTTGCCGATCGATATTCGGTATTACGGAAGTGCTGATCCATCTTCCTGCCGAGGAAAGACTTTCTATCATAGGGGCTAACGTGGACTACCTTCTCGACGATAAAGTCTTCCGCGGGCGAATCCACGACAAGCGATATTGTCTTCACAGATTTATCGATTACATAGTCTCTGAATTTCTCATGGCCTATGTCATCGTCTGCGAAGCTCACCAACTTCATCAGGCGATCATTGTCCAAGCCATACACCGCCAAGCCCTCGAAATTAATGAGGATGATGCGCTTGTCTATGGTCGCTCGAATACTAAACATTGTGATCGCCTATAACGCCATACTGCTTATGGAGCTGTATACCGGACCCATTACTGACAGCATAACCCAGCCAAGAATAGCACCGAGAAAAACAGTCATCGTCGGTTGAATCAGTGCCTGCACCTTGTCTATTGAATCCTGAATATCACGCTCGTAGAAATAACTCACATTGAGCAGCGCATTGTCCAGCTGCCCAGTGGTTTCACCAACCCTGATCATGCGTACGACAAGAGGCGGGAATAGCCCGGTGTTGCGAAAACTGGTTGAGACACCCTTGCCTTCCTGTATCTCTTCACGCGCCTTACTCAAGGCGTGGCGAATTGCGTCATTGCCAGTAGCCCGCTCGGTTATCTCTATACACTTTAGGACGGGAATACCGGCCTTGTACAGCATGGCGAACAGATTTGCGAATCGTGAAAGAATAATCTTCTTCAATACGGGCCCAATCTGCCACACCCGGAGCTTAAGGGAATCGACCTGATATCGCGCCTCACTGCTCGTGCTTGTCAGAGTCTTAATGATTACCCACAGCACCACAGGAGCCACTGTGAACAAGTACCAATATGCGACAAAGAAATTTGACGTAGCTATAAGCAACTTAGTATGGGTTGGTAACTCAGCGCCGATGCCTTCGATAAAACTGACCAGTTGCGGAACCAGGTACACCATTAGAAAACCCACAACGAACATCACCACCAGACCCACGAAAACTGGAAAGATTAGTAATTTTTTCGTCGTAGAAATTAGCTCGTCATGCCATTTAATCATTTCATTGAGGGAAAGAAAGACGTCGGGTAGCTGTCCGCTTTCTTCTCCCGCCCCGATCAAATTTGTGAACATATCATCGAATACTTTGGGATGTTCAGCCAGGGCCTGAGACAGCTTCATGCCGCCTTCTATATCGTCGATCACCAGCCCGATAACGCGTCGAAAATTCGCCTGCTCCACACTATCTCGAAGATCGACCAAACCATCGATTATTGAAACACCGGACCGGGTCAGCTGTTCCATATGAAAACAAAAATTAATCAGATCTGCGCGAGTAATAGCACCGCCGCCCCCAAAACTTCTTTTCTCTGGCACGAACTTGCACTTGATCAGATCCATGCCCATTCGATTCAATCGAATCTCGAGATCGCTCTCATTGGCGGCATCCATCTTGCCGACCTGGCTGCGGCCTTTGCTGTCTATTGCCCTGTAGGAAAAAAGTGACATCTAGCAGCTATACCCCTATCCTATCTGTTAGATCAACAATGCGCGTGATTTCCTCGAGGCTGGTGGTGCCATCTATAACTCGGCGACAGGCATCATCCGCCAGCGATTTGAACCCTCCATCAATCGCAGCTTTCTTAAGCGCATGGGCAGAAGCATTCTCAGATATCAGTTGCCGAAGCGTGTCATCGGTTTGCAATATTTCGATAATGGAGGTGCGGCCCTTGTAGCCAAGCCCCTGACATTTCTCGCAGCCCCCAGCCTGATAGATTGTAACGTCTGTATAACTGCCTTCCAGCTTCAGCAGCTTACGCTCGAGATCGCCTATTTCAAGTGGGACCTTGCAAGCCTTGCAGAGTCGACGCACCAGTCTCTGCGCGACAATGCCTATGAGATTGGAAGAGAGCAGATCCGGCAGCACACCCAGATCTGTCAGTCGCGGAAACGAGCCGATAGCAGAGTTAGTGTGCAGGGTCGAGAATACTTGATGCCCCGTCATCGCTGCCCGAAAGGCCATCTCGGCGGTGACTGCGTCACGAATCTCGCCCACCAGAATCACGTCGGGGTCTTGACGCATCATCGACCGAATACCCTCGGCAAAATCCATCTTTGCCGCGGCATTTATCGATGTCTGTCGAATCATTGGCATCGGATATTCAACCGGGTCTTCCATCGTCATTATATTAATGGCAGCGGTATTGATATGGTTCAGCACCGAATAGAGCGTAGTAGTCTTGCCACTACCCGTCGGGCCTGTAACGAGGATCACACCCTCTGGCTTGGATAGCATCAATTTGATGGCATACAGATTTTCTTCGCTTAGCCCCAGCGACTCAAGGGGCACGATACCCTTGCGTCTATCGAGTATCCTGAGAACAACATTTTCGCCATGTGTAGTGGGCTGTGCTGCGACTCTGAAATCAATCTGTCTGCCAATCAGCGTGAGGGATATTCGGCCATCTTGTGGCGCCCTGGATTCTGCGATGTTCATATTACTGATAACTTTAAGGCGCACGACCATTGCTGCCCAATAGCTCTTGTGAAGACTTCTTACTTGCCTTAATACGCCGTCGACGCGATAGCGAATTCTGAGAAAGGCCTCCTCCGGCTCGAAGTGGATATCGGATGCGCCCTGCTGTACCGCTTCGGCGAGCAAGGCGTTGATGAGCCGTACCATCGGGTGGTGATATTGGTCGCCATCAGTCTGAATATTCTCGAGATCAACCTCTCCAGTTTCGATCTCTTCCAATATGCTGTCTATGGAGAGGTTGAATCCATAAATTTCCTCAATGGTACTCGCTATGTCAGTTTCGTTACCCAACACAGGTCGAATCTGCAATTTCGCGTCATGTAACGCGCGAATCTGATCGAGTGCCACGATATTGTAGGTATCCGGCATTGCCACGGTGAGTTCATGTTTATTGGAATTGTAGGATAGCGGCAAAACTTTATATCGACGCGCCAGGTCTTGCGGAACCATCTTGATGGCATCGGCGTCGATGACGCTTCCGCCTATATCTACCGTGGAGTAACCTGTGTTCTCACTCAAGGCATCGCGGATAATAGAGTCGGTGACGAAGCCAAGCTCGATGAGTACTGCGCCGATTCGTTTGCCCAGCTTCTCTTGCTCAACGAGAGCAATTGTCAATTGATCAGTGGTGATGATGCCCTTCTCGATCAAGGCATCGCCTAATTGCATCTTCCCGGAAAATTTCGACTTCTCACTCATCACTACTGCTCCCTACAAGATTCGCAATTCGGGTTCTGACAGCAATGAGATCGAATCCAGCGGGATGATTCGCTGCGAATTCTAGTGCCTCTCGATAGTAGTTCTGTGCCGGTTCGCGTTGATTCAAGTGTTCCAGGCTTACTGCAAGATTGAAGGCATAATCCGGGTTTATCTGTCCGCTTACTGCAGCGTCGGTCTTGGCCAACTGCAGGGCTCGAAAGTAGGCTTGTTGCGCCTCAGACCAGCGCTGATTCGATGCTAGGAAATTACCCTGGGCATAGGCGAGAGCGGCGACATTCGGGTACTCGTTAAGCAGGCGTTTTAGATCTGCCTCCTGATTCGCAGGGCTTGCAGCTGGAAGTAGCTCCATTAAGCCGGCACGCGCAATCGGGTCACGGGGATTCCGCGCTAACATACGGGAATAAAGATCTAGCGCCTCAGTTGTGTTTCCGTTTCGTGAGGCGATTGTAGCGAGACCCAGGAGTGCGTCTCGCTGCCTGGGATCACTGGCCAATACTGTTCGGTATAACTCTTCGGCTTCTTCGATAGAGCCTTGCTGATACGCAGCATAGGCTCGATCTAGATTCGGGTTGACTGCTACAACGCTAGCCTGACGCCTGAAGCTAATTAGATTGGCCGGCTCGGTGGCGACGGCCGGGCGCTGCGCTTCGCTGGCAACAATCGGGCCAGGCTCTGAATCGTTTGCGATTTCAACCGAGGCAGTATTGTCACTAGCCGTCGTAATGGGCTCAGGTAGCAGCGAATCTTCTGCCAGGTTTACCGGCTGAATGTTTGCGCCACTTTGAACCGGCTCGGGAATAACAGGCACTTCCGGAAACGCTGACTCCAGGAGCAGCTCCTCCAAAACTGATGTATCAGCTGAAGCATTGTTGGCAACATCCAGACCCGCTGTTCCTGTTGAATCGTCGCTCACAGTAGATAAATTCACGACCGTTTGTTCCGGATCACCGATACCATCAGGCAAGAATTCTTCATCGACCTGTGAATCGAATCCGTCATCTACATACTCAGATGCAACATAGCTTCCTGCCGGGATATTGAAAGTAGATTCTTGATTTAGCGAGATATAGAAATAAGTACCAATGGCAATGAGCAGAAGAAAAAGGCCGCTACCGGCCACAATCTGTATGCTCCTCTTGCCAAAAACAGGTGATTGCTTCGCAGCGAATACATTGCGAGCCGTTCTTCGCCCGGTCTCTTCGTTCTCTGTTTGTCGTTCTTTTGGATCTGTTTCGCTCTGGGAAATTACTCCGGAGCGTAGGGTCTGCCCAGCCAACGCTACTGTGGTAGGTGTCGCCTCTTCTTCGTCGATGCTTTCGGGCTGATGCTCGGCCCCATCTTCAAGACGATCGAGCCCCCCTGAATCGTCTGTACCTAAGACTGGTGAGACAGCAGATGAATCGGGTTCTTCGCTATCATTCGACTCCGGCGTGCCCTCGCCCTCGAAAACATCGACCGCAATAGGATCAGATGCAGATATCGATCTGGGCTCAACAATAGATTCGAGCTCCGCAGTCGCCGCCTCGTCATCGCGCTGTGATTGCGCAGCTTCTTCGGCAATGTGGTGTACTTCATCAATCGGCGGCAGTTCCCGAGCACTCGAATCTCTGACTGCTTGCTCGTCGTCTGGAGGCGCTATATCTGAGCTGGATATAGATGTCGCAGACGAACCCACTGAACTGGGTAACACATAGTCGTCTTCGTCTTCTTCAAATTCAATTGCTGTGTTTAGGTTGGGAACCGCTGAGCGCACACTCACTTCTTCCATATCAGCCATGCTGAACTCGGTCTCTGAGGAAGTGGTGTCTTCTGCGGTGTCTTCTGCCACTACAGTCGCCTGCTGAGCTCCAGCATCTGCAGCGGCTACAGTTTCTTCGGACTTGTCTTTTTGCGCGGCCTTCTTCTTCGCTTCTTCGGCCTTGCGCAGCGCGTCCATCAATAGACTCATGAGATCGTCTCAGTCTGGTTAGTTAGTTTCACTGACGCGGCATCTAAAATGCTAACAGCGCATTTCGGTCGGAGTCTGAACTCGATCCAGTTGGTAGATATTGTCTAAAGTCTCTAAGATCACCGTCAATACTTGGCTGCCTTACTACGACGGGGCGTATAAAGATGATGAGCTCAGTCTTGATTAAGTTATCGTCTTTCTGGCTGAACAGATTGCCTACTATAGGAAGTCGGTTTAACCCTGGCAGTCCAGCATTACTGTTCTCAACCGTGTCCTGCATCAGGCCACCGAGTATCGCAATCTGCCCACTCTCGACTTTCAAAATGGATTCGATTTCGCGAATCTGAACTTCAGGAATCGAATTGATGACGTTCTCCTGCGCTAGCGCAGGGTTAGGATCGTCCACGAAGCGGATTATTCGAGAAATCGTAGGCCTTACGTTAAGAGTGACTTGATCGTTCTCGCTAATTTGCGGTGTCACCGCCATGGTGAAGCCAATCGGGACGCTATGCACCTCACTGGTGAATACGGTAGGTGTTCCAGGGCCAGCCGCACTCGCGGCCTGACCCGGCTCGACCTCTATCGTGAAATAGATTCTGCTGTCGACCACTCGTAGCATGGCCGTCTGGTTGTTGAGAGCCATTAACTTGGGACTGGACAGTACCTGTGTGTCGCCGAATTGTGACAGCAATCGTACCGTCGACGAGATCGCGTCGGGCCCGGCGGATTTGTCTATGGTGAGCACATTCGTCGGTGTGTTGCCCAAATTCAGGCCGAGTAAATCCTGCGTGAAGCTGACCTGCCCATTGTCCCTCGCAAGCAGAGACCAATCCACTCCCGACTGAAACCTATCGTTTAGATTTACCTCGACTACCGTTGCTTCTATCAATACCTGATAAAGCGCGCGAGTACGCACGGACTCTATGAAGGCAAAAACATCTTCGTGCTGACGATTCGTTGCGCGGACGGTAACGAGACCGCTTTCGGGGCTCATGATAATCGAACTCACGCCCTCACCTTCGCCGCTCTCACCAAGTATGGTTGACAAATTTTCTTCCAGTGTTTGCCAGAAATCGTTGTTCGAGACCTGACTAAGTACGGTCGTGGAAGTGTTGGTCTCGTCGCCACCTACACCGGAGGCAACTGTTACGGCCGACTCGGCATTTCTAGCCACATTGACGTAGTCGATGCGGTAGTTTCGCAGAACTGGCAGGTCTGACTTTACTGTCAGATAATCTTCTCGTTCGAATTCCCAGACTATGGTCACCTGGCTCGACAAGCGATCAAGAATCTGCGGCAGAGTCTGGTCGATCGCATTCAGGCTTACGGTGCCGATTACCGAGGAGTGAACGTCGATGTTAATTCCCGCATCTCTGCCCATGGCGAACAATAATTCTCTCACGTCTACGTCTTGCACAACTACCGAATAGAGTTCCAAGGGGACCTCTGATTGTGGAGCAGTAACGCCGGGCAGTGGCCTTACTATGTCAGGAATCTCTGATGCAGTGGTGGCTTCGGGCGTGCTCAAATGCCTACCCTCTTCGGGCCGATCTGGAATGGCATCGGCCGGATCAACCTGCAAGCTGTCACACGCAGACAGCAACGAAAGGCTGGTGGCTAATATCAGAATCTTACTATTAACTTTCAACATACAGATCACTCCAGGATCAGGGCGGCAATGCTATTGTTTGTATTGCACTCAACACTGCTCATGTTCTGCACAAACGGTTTGTAGTCGTGAATTCTCGCGGGAAGCCTATCGATAAACCTCTGTGCCAGGCTCACACCATCGAAGTTCCCATACTTGACTGTCCAGTAGCTCTCAGTGCCATAGTTCGATATGCAGACGTAACTCTCGGCTATCAGATTATGGTCATCTAACACTTGCAGGAAAGACTCAGCGAATTCGAGGTTACTGGTTTCTCCAGACAAAAATTGAACCGTGTAGCCGACACCCCCAGCATTTCGCAACCATTCTATTGAGGCGAGCACGCGGCTCTGCAATTGGCTCCTGCTTGAAGAACTGCCAAGATTCGCTTCTGTTCCTTTCGATTCATCCTCTTGGGAATTCGCCACAATGTCCGCAATCCAGCTCGGCTGCACGAACCCTTCCAGCAGACTAGGTTCAAGTCGCGGCGCTTTATCGGCCCTTGCTGCCAGCCTCTCACTCGCTGTTGTTTCGTGCTCAGCGGCGTACAGACCTTCATCGATAGCTACCCCAGCGATTTCATCCGAGTCCAGCGGGCTTATTTCCGCTTCTATGGGCATTGGCAGACGCCGCGGCTTGTGCAGCTGATCTTGTTGTTTCTCTAAGAGCATTTGTGAAGCGGAACTGCTTATAACGCCCGACACCGCATACTTCCCGCTAATTTGATCTATGACACTAGTCTGACCCGCAATGCTGTCCGCCTCTGGCCAGAGCACGATAGCGATGGCGAGAGCCGCCACCGCCATGCCTGCGCTTGCGATGCGAAAAGGCGAGAACAGAGAGAGCATCGAAGAGGAGAGGTAGTCGCTGTCACCGATAGCAGCCCAAATATGATGGGCTGTGATAATCGGAGCGGTATTAGCATCAAGCTCACGTGAACCGAGCACATCCTCGGCGAAGGCAGCCAACAGGGCCTTGTCGACAAGTATATTGATACGGCGCGTCAGTCCCCCGGACGCTTTAGATAGCAACCATTCTGCCCGCCTGCTGAGCAACTGTGGGCAGGGGCACCCCGCTGCACCTAAACGAAAGCGAACGTACTCGGAGACTTCACTCGTGGTCAGGGGGTTCAGGTGAAAACTGTGAGTGATGCGTTCTCGAAGCTGGCGAATATTTTTCGAACTTAGATTTCTATCCAATTCAGGCTGCCCGAAAAGAATAATCTGCATCAACTTGTCGACCTGGGTTTCGAGATTACTAAACAATCGAATCTCTTCGAGCGTCTCAACCGGCATGCCCTGTGCTTCCTCGATGATCACGAGGACCTTCCTATTCGCTGTATGCTGCTTGATCAGATAGCTCTGCAGCTGCTGCATGACCAGCAATTTGGACGTGTCTCGTCGAACCGGCAATTTCAGCTCGAAGGCGACGGCATATAGAATCTCATCCGGGCTTAGTCTTGGATTCGCGATATAGACGATCTCAGTGGTTTCTGGAAGCCGCTCTTCGAGCATGCGGCAGAGCATGGTCTTGCCGCTACCTACTTCCCCCACTACCTTGAGAATTCCTTCGCCGCTCTCGATGCCGAACAGCATCGCCTCGAGCACTACACCCCTACCTTGATCTCCGCCGGAGAAAAACAAGGAAGTATCGGGTGTAATCCGGAATGGATGCCGTTCGAGTGAGAAGTAATCCAGGTACATTTTAATTGGCTCCTGCCAGAAACAGGCACCGATCTCAGACGTCTTTTTGTCGTCCAACACCCACACCTGATTAAAAAACCAGTTCTAGTCTTTACTATCGGTATGTTGCTGTAGAAATTGACCAAAAACGGGGAAAAGGGAGTACTTTTTTTGGTCGATGGCGGGATAGGGGATTATTGCCTGAAACTCAAGAAATTCACGGGTTTATCTCTTCACCCAACTCGAAATCTGAGAGGATTTTCGTGTCATTCCTGGCATCATTAATCCAGGCCGCTAATGCTGGGTTTTTGAGCATGACAGACAGGTATTTTTGACTGGTTTCAGATAACTCGACACCATAGGTTGTAAAACGCATCACCAGCGGCGCGAACATGCAGTCCGCGATCGAAAAGTCACCGAAGAGGTACTCGCCACGCCCAGCAAACCGTTCTCTGGCTTCGACAAACAGCTTATCTACCCTCTTACACTCCTCCCGCGCCGCGTCGCTGATCTGCAAACTTCTTCGCGCCCTGCAATTCATGGGCATCTCGCTTCGAATCGCCATAAACCCCGAATGCATTTCGTTGCAATAGGAACGGCAAAGGCCGCGTTCCTCGACATCTACCGGGTAAGCCTTGCCCTGGAGAAACTTCTCCGACAGATATTCACAGATGGCTAACGAGTCCCAGATTGTAATATCACCATCTTTTAACACTGGCACTTTCAGCGTCGGGGAATGCTTGGCCAACTCCTCCTTGTAACCCGCCGAGAAGAGTGAGATGGCTATCTCTTCGAAGGGAAGTTCGTAGTGCTTTAATAGCAACCAAGGTCGCAGCGACCATGATGAATAATTCTTATTACCAATGACAAGTTGCATATTCTTCTCGAATGAGTCTCAGTTTTTACAGGGCAATTTGTTCCAAGCCTCAACCCTTGGCTACTCGATAGCGAGTGTGGGACTATAGGAAAACAATCTACCACAAAACAATCGCAGTTAAATCCTATTGCGAATACGGAGCAATCAATTGAGCGAAGCCAGATTTAGTGGAGTCCTAGCTCCAGTCATTACTCCCTTCAAAAAAGACCTCTGTCCCGACTCGGAGCGCCTTGCATCCCATTGCAGCTGGCTAATAGGACAAGGTGCTGGCTTGGCAGTATTTGGCACGAACAGCGAGGCGAACTCACTCTCACTGAATGAGAAGATGAACCTGCTCGATAGTCTCGTTCAAGACGGCATCGACGCCGCTGCAATGATGCCTGGTACCGGCGCCTGCGCACTCACGGATGCGGTAGAGCTTACAAGTCATGCAGTTAAACTGGGCTGCGCAGGAGCATTGATGCTGCCACCTTTCTACTACAAAGGTGTTTCCGAAGATGGCCTCTACGCATTCTATTCCGAAGTCATTCAACGCGTTGGGTCTGACGATTTGCAAATCTATCTCTATCATATTCCTCCCATTTCCCAAATTTCTATCAGCCTGAGCCTAATTGACCGTCTAGTAAAAAGTTATCCAGACAATATAGCAGGCATTAAAGACAGCAGTGGGGACTGGGAGAATACACGCGCGCTGAACGAGGGAGGGTGGGCCGACTTTAGAGTGTTCTGCGGTTCCGAAAGTTTCCTGCTTCAGAATATGCAGCACGGAGGTGCCGGTTGCATCTCTGCGACGGCCAATGTAAACGCAAAAGCAATCCGAGAACTATTTGATAGCTGGGAAAGCCCGGAAGCCGAAAAAATTCAACAGGAGCTGAATAGAGTCCGATCGCTCTTTCAACAATTTCCAATGATCCCAGCGCTGAAAGCTGCGACCGCACATTTCGCAAAAGACGATGAGTGGCGGAGAGTGCGACCGCCAATAATAGAAATGGGCGCGGAGCAGCGCGAGCAACTGGAAGCTGAGATGCGCGCCGCCGACTTTACTATGAAAGACCTTGGCAGATAGGCAATAGCTCAGGCGCTCATCAGCAAAAGTCTATCCAAAATTGTGGGATCCGGCGCTCCCATTAAGCCCGCGATCTCAATAGACATGAACAATATCTTGGGGTAGCCTCAGTTTAACGCCATGCCCGTCAATGACTCGCATATCGTTTTTAACTGTTTGATTTATATTGATAAACTTCAGCACCTTGGCGATGGATGGGAAGCCAGGGAGTTGGACTGGGACACATCTACGTTTTGTTAGCTATTGCAGCATAGATAGAGAGGCACAAGATGATAAGAATGCCAAATATTTTCAAGAGCAGCAGTTTTTCACTGCTGATGAGCCCACTGCTTCTAATTAGCAACGCATTGCATGCGCAGGATACGGTCGAATGGACCACCCTCGGCAGTGACTTTGCACATACACGCTACTCAAGCGCGGATCAAATTACAGCCAACAATTTCGAAGACCTGGAAGTCGCCTGGGAATGGGATGGCTCTAGCCTAGGGGCGGTAAGCGGTCGCTCTACGCCGAGCTATATTGACGGCAAACTCTTTACCGTTGCCGGAGCTCGACGAAGCGTTGTTGCCATCGATCCAAAAACCGGCGAGACGCTATGGAGTTATCGGCTTCCTAATACGGGTCGCTGGGAGTACTCGATGCGTGCCGACTACGGCAAGGGAATCGGATATTCGGAAGTAGACGGCCGTGGCGTCGTTTATATGATCACACCCGGCTTCTTCCTTACAGCTCTAGATGCCGAAACTGGAGCACCATTGAAGGGATTCGGAACACCTGTTCCAATAGATGGCTTTCCAGAAACTGGCGTTGTTGATCTTCTCGCGAATCTTGGTCATCCCTATGATCCCTATAATGGCATACCACTAGAACGGGGCTATATTACGTCCTCCTCTCCACCTATCGTAGTCAACGATGTTGTGGTTGTAGGCAATTCGGCCGAGAAAGGCTATGCACAGTCTAGAATAGAAAACGTGCCAGGTGACATTCTTGGCTACGATGCTCGCACGGGCGAATTTCTCTGGAAGTTCAACGTCATTCCCAAACCCGGTGAGTACGGGCATGAGACTTGGGAGAACGATGCGTGGCAATGGACTGGAGACGTATCCTCTTGGGCTCCAATATCAGCCGATACAGAGAACAACCTCGTATATATTCCTACTAATGGCGCAACGATCGACTACTACGGAGGGTTTCGCCCCGGAGACAACCTCTATGGCACCAGCCTGATAGCACTGAATGCGAGTACCGGAGAGCGGGTCTGGCATTTTCAGATGGTTAAACACGATATCTGGAATTACGACACGCCTACCGCCCCCGTACTACTTGATGTGAACACGCCGGATCGTGGGCTGATTCCTGCCATCGTTCAGGTAACGAAGCAATCATTTGCCTATGCCTTCAACCGACTGACTGGCGAGCCGCTCTGGCCCATCGAGTACCGTGCGGTACCTGCATCCAAGGTGCCTGGCGAAAAACTGGCGACTACACAGCCCTTCCCTACGAAACCGGCGCCTTATGATATGCAGGGTCTCAGCATCGAAGACCTCGTGGATTTCACTCCGCAATTAAGACAGGAGGCTATTGCAGTGCTTGCAGATTATGAGATCGGCCCACTGTTCACTCCTCCTCTTCATCCAGACAATGATGAGGGCAAGCTCGGCGCCTATATTTGCCCAGGTGGCACTGGCGGCGTGAACATCACTGGACCTGCGGTCGGAGACCCAACTACGGGCATTCTCTACGTAACATCGCACAAGGGCTGCGGTACTTTCTCAATAGTACCGGGTGAGCAGGCCGATACGCAGTACGCTGAACCTACCGGCGTGACACTTTCGCGGACCGCGACTCGACTCGGGACTACCGCTGTGGAAGCCACCCTATAGCCGCATCACTGCGATCGACATGAATACAGGCGAGCATCTATGGATGATTCCAACCGGGGAGACTCCCGAGAGAATCAAAAATAACCCAGCACTTAGCGGTGTAGATGTCGGCGAGACTGGTACGGGCAATCACGTACCTATGGTCGCGACCCCGAACCTGTTGATCTACAGCGA
>CAXBLN010000058.1:0-21463 GCA_963976555.1 uncultured Gammaproteobacteria bacterium | reverse complement strand
AGGGATAAAGTATGGAACATCGATATATAGGGAAGAGTGGCCTCAGGGTGAGCCCCATTTGTATGGGGACGATGAGTTTCGGTAGCTGGAGCGACAAGAAAGAGTCCTTCAAGATTCTTGAAGAGTCCTATGAGCGCGGTATCAATTTCTTCGATACGGCAGAGGTCTACCCGGTTCCGCCTTCTGCAGAAACTGTGGGAGTGACCGAGCAGATATTCGGAGAGTGGATAAAGACTAAACCCAGAGATTCTCTCATCATTGCGACTAAGGTTGCTGGTGCTGCGGCGGGTTGGTTTGTGCCACCTATTCGACACGGCCTCACCGCAATCGATAGATTTCACATCGAGACAGCAATCGAAGGCTCACTGCGCCGCATGAATATCGACTATATCGACCTCTATCAAGTGCATTGGCCTGATCCCATTGTCCCCATCGATGAATCTATGGGCGCTTTGGACAGGCTGGTGCAGGCTGGAAAAGTCAGATATTTGGGCACATCGAACGATACCTCCTATGGTTTGACCAAGGCCAACACCGTGGCTCACTATGAAGGCTTCGCGCGCTTTCAGTCTATTCAGAATAATTTCTCGCTTCTCAATCGTCGATTTATGGATGAATTGGCCGAAGTTTGTAGAAGGGAGCAGGTATCACTCTTACCATACTCCCCGATTGGAGGTGGCGTACTAAGTGGCAAATACAATAACGAACAGATGCCGAAAGTAAGCCGATTTGGAGACTATAAAGACGCCGATCCCAGGCAGAAAGCGATGTCGGCACGCTTCGTGAATGAGGGGACTCTAGCCTCTACGGCTGCCTACATGGAAATCGCGAAGGAGGCTGGGATGTCTCCGGTGACCTTAGCCACGGCCTGGAGCATGAATTTCGATTTTGTCGCATCGACTATGATTGGTGCGCGAACCGCTGATCAGTTAGTTGAATCGCTGGCAGCCCTGGATGTAACACTCAGCGATGAGATAATGAAGAAGTGTGATGAAGTTCATAGCAAAATTCTCTATCCGATGGGGTAGTGTTTTCAGCCTCGTTTGGGTCGCTTATGCTAGCGCGCAGACCGTGCATATTTCACACTGCATGGCAGGCTGCCCTGTGGACGACAGCAACATGGCGCTCGACAATAGCGAAATCGTGGTGCGGCAGTTGTTCGTAGCCTCCATCAATGGAGACAACGGACTCGCAGACTGGCAGGCCTACCGTGTGCTCGCCGATAGCGTTGGTGTTGCATCGTTGTTGCCGCGCATATGGTATGAAGATTCCCTCGTTAGAGGCAGTACAGGACTAGCCGAAACGATCGATGAAGAGCCGCAGTTTGTGCAGTCTGTGTCGACCGATGCCGAAGAACGTAGCTATCAACTGAATGAAATCACGCTGCTTTCAGCAGATCAGGGGCGCCTCGTGCCGATGAGTAGCTTTGCGGGAACACCCTATTGGTCAGAACTGAATTACCTGAGCAATATGGCACCGTTGCCCTATGAGCTGCGCGTTGGCAGTTGGTCTCGACTCGACCAAGCCATCAATGCCCTGGCGGATAGAATAGGCGAGGTATATGTCGTCAGCGGACCGATTCACAGGTCGCCAGGGGCAACAGGCCGAGCTGATACCGACACGCCAGCCGCCTACTTCAAGGTCATAAGCACTCCTGATGCTGTGACGGCATTCATCTTCGAGAGCGATGTTCAACAGCACATCAGTTTCTGTGATCAGATCAGTACACTGGAAACAGTAGAGGCAGAGACTGGCTTGCTATTGTACCCGCAACATCAGGGCAAATTTTCCGCTACCCTGCATGAGCAGCTTAAGTGCACTTTGTGAATTTCTTGCATCAAGCTAGCAGCGGCAATTTAAAGAACTAATCAAAGCATTGGATACTATTGTTATGGAATTTGTATTAGAACCTCAAGAAGCAACAACAGTGCCAGTAAGGCTGAATTCGCAAGCCCAGGCCAACGAGCAGAGTCCGCGTTTTCCCGTGCATCGTATCTACTGCGTAGGGCGCAACTACAGCGAGCACGTGAAGGAAATGGGGGGAGACCCGATGCAGGAGCCACCGGTTTTCTTTAGTAAGCCGGCGAGCGCATGTGTCATTTTCGATCGCGATGTAGTTTATCCACAGGCTACCGATAATTTGCATTACGAGGTTGAGTTGGTAGTGGCACTAAAGTCCGGTGGCAAAGATATCTCGCTGGATGCTGCATTGGACTGCGTCTATGGCTATGCCGTTGGCATAGACTTTACCCGCCGCGATTTGCAGGATATAGCCAAGAATAGTGGCAGGCCATGGGATGTGGCGAAGGGCTTCGATCAGTCTGCCCCGATCTCCGCCATCCTGCCAGCTGATCAAGTCGGCGAGCTTGGCGACGCCGAAATATGTCTCAAGCTGAACGGCGAGATCAGACAACAGGCCAGCCTGAGTGACATGATCTGGTCCGTGCCGGAGATAATTTCCGAGCTCTCTGGCTTTTTCGAGCTAAAGTCCGGGGACATTATCTACACAGGCACTCCATCGGGTGTGGCGGCGGTGTCGAAGGGAGACCGCTTACAAGCCAGCGTGGATGGCATCGGTAAACTGGACTTTAGGATTGTATAGCTCATGAGTTAAAGAGCTCGATTGGTAGCGACCAGCGACCTCTATTTTTAAAGTAGCTCGAACTCTCAAACTTTCGACCCCAAGAATCCCCAACTTTGCGTTCTTTAGCAGCGATTACTTTACGAAGGAGATTCCTTCATGATTGCTAGTAACCCCGGAATGCTTTAACTTATAGACTTCGTAATCGCTTGAGCTATTTTTATGCGTGTTAACTGGAAGACCTACAATTCAGGTAAATTTTTCGACGAGATCATCGCTTCTCCAGGAGTCGCCCGCAAACCAGCAAGCCGCCTCGCAAACTATCTCGCATCCCTTACCCATGCTCAGCTGCTAGAGAAGAAAAGCGCTGCCGATCTTGCGATCAAGACGATGGGCATTTCGTTCACGGTGTACAGCGATGCTGGCAATATCGATCGTGAGTGGCCATACGACATCATTCCCCGCATCATCGCGGAAAAGGAATGGAATCAAACAAGCCTCGGGCTGCAACAACGGCTACGAGCATTAAACTGCTTCATTAATGATGTCTATAACGATCAGAAAATTTTCAAAGACAAAATAATTCCGAAAGGCCTGGTCGTTAACTCGGCTAATTTCAGAAAGCAGTGCATGGGCATCAAGCCCCGCTACGGAGTGTGGGCACATATTTGCGGCACCGACTTAATCAAAGGCGATGACGGTCAGTTCTATGTGTTGGAAGACAACCTTCGGGTGCCTTCGGGGGTTTCGTATATGCTCGAAAATCGGCGTGTAACCAAGCGCGTCTTTCCCGAGTTGTTCGAGAAGCATCGCATTCTGCCTATCACCGAGTATCCGGCGCAGTTGTTTGATACCCTCGCCGCTATCTCGCCGCGACAGTCCGACTATCCTGAGGTTGTTGTACTCACGCCTGGTGTCTATAACTCCGCCTATTTCGAACATGCGTTTCTGGCTCAGCGAATGGGTGCTGAACTCGTTGAAGGTGGCGATTTGGTGGTGGAGAAAGACAAAGTCTTCATGCGTACCATCGATGGATTATCGCAGGTTGATGTAGTCTACCGTAGAATCGATGATATGTTCCTCGACCCGAAAACCTTCAGAAAGGATTCAACTCTGGGGGTTCCCGGAATATTCAATTCCTGGGTCAAGGGAAACGTCGCACTAGCGAATGCACCGGGTGCCGGCGTTGCCGATGACAAGATTATATACACCTACGTGCCTGCGATGATTAAGTATTATTTGGGCGAGGAGCCGTTGCTACCAAATGTGGAGAGCTACCTTTGTGTTGATAAGGTGCAGCGCCAACACGTTCTTGAGAACCTGGACAAACTGGTAATCAAGCCGGCGAATGAGTCTGGTGGCTACGGTATGTTAATCGGTCCGCAGGCAACAAAGAAAGAGTTAGCCGACTTCGCAGGCAGGATCAAGGCCGACCCCAGAAACTATATGGCGCAGCCACTAATCTCCTTGTCGACAGTGCCTATACTGGGTGAGCGATCCGTCGAGCCGAGACATGTCGATCTGCGTCCGTTCATACTGCAGGCCGACAAGACCCATGTAACTGCAGGCGGACTAACACGAGTAGCGATGGTGAAAGGTTCCTTCGTGGTCAATTCATCACAGGGTGGCGGCAGTAAAGACACCTGGATAGTAGGGGATAAGTAGCGCCATGCTTTCAAGAGTAGCTGAACGAATATACTGGCAGGCGCGCTATCTAGAGCGAGCCGAGAATACCGCCCGACTTCTCAATGTGTTCTCCACATTGCTATTGGATTTGCCTGCGGGCACAAAGCTTGGTTGGCGGTCTCTGGTCGAAATAACCGGCACCGATAAGGTTTTTGAGACCAAATACAAGCATGCGAATGAGCGCAATGTCATGCGCTTCCTAATGATCGACGACAATGCCAGTTCTCTGCTGGCTACCCTGGCTCATACTCGCGAAAATGCGCGTACGACGCGGGAGATTATGCCGTTAGAAGCATTCGAGCGAATTAACGATCTTTATCACTATACTAAAGACAATGCCGCAGCTAGCTTATCGGGCGGGTCGAGGCATAAATTTCTCGAAGAGGTTATCGCCATCTGTCACGAAATATCGGGACTGATGGCAGGCTCGATGAGTCGAGGTGCGGCCTATAGTTTTGTGCGCCTGGGTAGATCCCTGGAGCGAGCCGACATGGCGACGCGTATCATCGATGTCGGTTCCGGAAACCTATTGCCCGACATAGGCAAGGTTAAACAGCGGCTGGAAACAAGCGAGCCCTATGAGAATACTCTGTGGATGAATATACTGCGTTCGCTAACCGCTTTTCAGATGTATCGTCAGCATGTGAAGCATCGAGTTAATGGCGAAGACGTCGTTAGATTTCTACTGCAGGATGAGGATTTTCCGCGAGCGGCAACACACTCGCTGACTACGATCACCAAAGTACTACAACATCTGCCGAATAACACCAAGGCTGCGAAGCAAGTAGACAAGACGCTACGAATCATAAAGCGCGGTAATGTAAACAAGCTGCTGGATGCGGGTTTGTTTCAATACATCGATGACTTGCAGATAGAGATCGCTAAGATACACAGTAGCATCGCAGATACCTGGTTCCTGCCTCATAATTAGGTGAAAAACTTCAAGTGTAAGTGTGGCAAGGTGCTCTTTTTCGAGAACACCAAGTGTTTGAACTGTGGTTTCGGCGTAGGATTCGATCCCTACAAAATGAAGATGCGTCGACTGACCAATGAAAGTATGGGGCAGAAAATCTCTCGTACTTCGACACTACATCGCTGTAAAAATTCGATTGACTATGATGTATGCAACTGGCTGGTGAATGATCCTGCGGCGGAATATTGCCTCTCCTGCGAATTAAATCATACGATTCCTAACCTGCTCGACGAGAAGCGCCGCGCCTGGTGGAAGAGTCTGGAATATGCGAAGCGTCGTCTCATCTATTCACTGCTGAGTCTGAATCTGCCGGTAGTGGGCAAGCACGAAGATCCCACGGGTCTGGCTTTTAAATTCATGGAGGATCAGCGCACCAATCCGGAGGTCTTCGAGGCGCACGTTAACACCGGTCATCTCGACGGCATGATTACCATCAATATTGCCGAAGCAGACCGAGTGAAGAGTGAGATCGCCCGACAGGATACAAAGGAGCTATACCGAACCGTTCTGGGTCACTTTCGGCACGAGAGCGGGCACTACTACTTTCTGAAGCTGATCAACACAGACCAGCGGAGGCAGCAGTTTAGAGAATTGTTCGGCGACTATACTCAAGATTACTCAAAGGCATTGCAGGAATACTACAAGGACAACTTCGTTACGCCTCATGACCCCGATATGATCAGCCATTATGCGCAGTCTCACCCTTGGGAGGATTGGGCGGAGGTCTGGGCGCACTACCTGCACATGATCGACACGCTGGAGACAGCTAATCAGTATCGTGTTAAGCAGAGTTCCGCACAGTTTGACGACATAGACAATACTCTGGATAAATGGGCAGAACTAACCTTGCTGCTGAATTCGCTAAACAGGAGTATGGGGCTGGAAGATGCATACCCCTTCGTGTTATCGGAACTATCGCTTAGGAAGATCCGCTTCGTTCACGGCTTGATTTATCCCAATTAGTCGCCCAAGTCAGCGGCGGCATGCGCAGAAACGCATCCTTGAGAAGCTGATCCCACGACTTCTTTAAGTCACGCAGGAATTCGCTGTCAGCTTCGAAGCGGTGGTAGTTCGTTGCGGTGAGTGAGCCGCTGCTGTAGATCAACATTTCTATCGGCGGGCCCACACTAAGATTACTGCGCAGTGTCGAATCCATAGAAACCAGTGCGCACATGGCACATGTATCGAGATCCAGGTCAGGTTGCAGGATTCTGTCGAGTATCGGCTTGCCGTACTTACTCTCGCCGATCTGGAGATAGGGGGTGTCTTTTGAGGTGGTGATGTGATTCCCCTCCGGGTAGACAAGAATCGCTTCGTGTTTGCCGCTACCTATTTGACCGCCGATAATGAAACTGGCTTCGAATTTCTTGCCTGCGACAATTCGCTTTTCTTGCTGCTCTCTAGAAATGTCGCCGACATAGTCAGCGGCCTCTTCGAGGCTTTCGATGTTCATCAGGTTTACATCAGCTTTTTTCTTGATATCGGTTTTTATCGCCGCGATGGTTGCCTGCGTGGTGGCCAGATTGCCGGCGCTGACAATGACGAATTGGCGCTCTCCGTCGATACCAAATCGAAACATTTTACTGTAGGTGGACACCTGATCGATGCCCGCGTTGGTGAGTGAATCGGAGCAAAACACCAAGCCCTCGTTCACAGATACTGCTACACAATAAGTCATTTTTTATATAATTCTAGACAGACAAGCGCTCAATCATACTAACTATGATAGTGAGTGGATAGCGCTTTCTTAAGGAATTTCCGAGGTACCGAATATCACGAAGTTCGTTATACTCGAGTGAAGTCGACTTGTAGTCTGCCGGCTCGTGAGTCGGCAGTCCAGGGCTAGCCCATGCTGTCGTACAGGCCATCTAGATCGCTAGTATCGAGGTCTTCGTAATCGAACTCGTGATCGATGCGCTTGCTGTCCAGACGTTCTTCGATGCGTCGACGCAACTCGGTAATATGGTTCTTTGAAGAAGCTGCTTTCACCGGCTCATCATCATCAGCGTCATCTGATTCGTCGTCGGGTAAGATTACAGTAGCATCAAAA
Organism: uncultured Gammaproteobacteria bacterium; assembly: GCA_963976555.1. Taxonomy (GTDB): domain Bacteria; phylum Pseudomonadota; class Gammaproteobacteria; order Pseudomonadales; family Pseudohongiellaceae; genus UBA9145. The sequence continues at coordinate 14,173 of CAXBLN010000058.1, read as the reverse complement.
AACTCTTTCGAGTCGTCCATCGAATCATCCCATTGAGGTTCTTTCATGGCGATTCTCACTCTGCACTTGAACGGTGCTTAACAGGGAGCTTAAGTAGGCTCTTAGGTAAACTTATCGTTTGTTCTGGCGCGAATCTTCAATAAAAATGGGGGAAAAATCAAAGAATATTTTTACGAATTTTTGCCTAATTAAAAATTAATAAAAACAGTGAGTTACAGAGGTGTGCAGGTGGAGGCCTAAGCTTCAGCGGCGAGTAATGCGATAGCTTTATGGCGCAGCTCTTTCTTGGCGATCTTGCCAACTGCAATCCGAGGCAGCTGTTCATACTGAAAGAAAAATCGCTCTGGAATTTTGAAGGTCGCAATGCGCGAGCTAAGAAAGCCTGTCAGTTGCTCTGCCGTAAGCTCGCTGGATTCCCTCAACATGATTGACGCACAGGGTACTTCGCCCAGGCGCTCGTCGGGAATACCGTAGACTGATACTTCGCTAACTTCCGGGTGTTCGCAAATGGCGTATTCGACCTCGGCGCAGCCAATGTTCTCTCCACCTCGAATGACAATGTCTTTGGCGCGATCCAGAATTATCAGAAAACCTAATTCATCGAGCATGCCTATATCACCGCTGTGGAACCAGCCGTCTTTAATCACCTCGGCGGTTGCCTCGGGATTGTTCCAGTAGCCTTTCATGATTGTCGCACCCTGGATACAGATCTCGCCAACTTCGCCAGCACCGAGGGTGTTACCCGCCTCGTCGACGATGCGCACATTGGTGACGGGCGGCGTAGGACGGCCGGTGCTGTTGGGTCTGCTGGCGTAGAATTTTCCCGAGATAATTGCGCCGATAGCATTGGTTTCGGTGAGCCCGTAGCCCAAGCCCGGGACCACCACATCGGGAAATTTCTGCATTATCATATTCAGATGTTCCGGCGGACGCGGCGCACCGCCACTCTGCACGCCGCGCAGGCTGCTCAAGTCTGCAGAGTCGAAGTTAGGAGACTGCATGATCTCCCAGGCCATCGTTGGCACACCATGAAACACCGAGATTCTTTCTTGTTCAATGAGCTTCAATGCGACCTCGGCATCCCATTTGTACATCATCACGTACTTGCGCAGGTATACGAAACTGGCAAGAAATTGAGCGTGGCTTCCGGTCACGTGGAATAGTGGCACGTTCGCGAGCAGTGCCGGAGGGAATTCTGGGTCTTCCTCCACAAGCTCGGGTCTAAGGATTTCAGTGATCTCCTTGACGAACTTCCAGGTATAGAGGGCATTGATGATGTTTCTGTGTGTGGAGAGTACGCCCTTGGGCATGCCGGTCGAGCCCGACGTATACATGATTGATGCCCGGTCCTCCGGTAACACCTGCAAGGCACTGAGAGCTTCTGCTGAGAGTGGTTCTGCCGACCTGGCAAGCTCATAGAACTCTGGAAATGGGGATTCATTCTCCGGCTTAATCAATACGACCTGCACATCGAGACTGTCGAGAAAGGGCTTAACCATCTCGAGCCGAGCAGGATCTACAAAAATCAGTTTACTGTCGCTATCAGTAAGGCCGAATTTCAATTCGGGGCTCTTCCACCATGAATTCATGGGCACGGCTATGGCGCCTATGAGCGTAATCGCCATATAGGCTATACACCACTCTGGCGAGTTGCGTGCGCATATGGCGACTCGATCGCCCGATTCGATGTCGTATGTTTCTTGTAGCACCCTTGCCAGACGCAGAGCTAAATCCAGAGTCTCGGCGAACGTGAAGCGCTCTTCCTGATAGACGAGGAAGGTCTGATCGGCCGCTTCCAATCCCAAGCCGTAGAGTTCTCCGAGGTTGGACGGAACTCGGGAAAAGACATCGAGAGTCACACCGTCGATGCTGACGGATTTGGTCTCCAATGCGGCGCCCGGGCCCTTATGGGCGGCGGCGATAATCTTAAGCTGTGCTAAGTCTTCGCGAATCTGCTGCTCGGATAATTTGTTGGACTCGACTGTCACTCCTTGCGTATCTCCAGAGTCACTTTGCCCATAACCTTGCGCTCGGTAAACACATTAAAGGCAGCAACATAATCGTCCATCGCGAAAGATTCGGTAACGATGGGTTTCAACTTGCCATCGTCGTACATTGCAAGCAATTGGGCGAAGTTTTCCTCGTAGGCGGCGGGCTCTTCCTTTCTGAAGCGGCCGAGGAAAACGCCGACCATCGAGGATCCCTTGAGCAGGGCGAGGTTCGCTTTGTATTGCGGTATACGTCCACTCGTGAAGCCTACCACCAGGAGTCTGCCGTTCCAGTTTATGCAGCGGCAGCTCTGATCGAATAAGTCGCCACCCACTGGGTCGTAGATCACGTCAGCACCCTTGCCGTCGGTTAGCTCCTTTACCCTTTCTTTTAGCTCACCATCGCCATAGTTCAACAAGGCATCGGGCTTAAGGCGATTTACGAATTCAAGTTTCTCATCGGAACTGGCGGCTGCGATCACGCGAGCGCCCATGAGCTTTCCCAGTTCGACGGCGGCGAGACCGACACCGCCGCTGGAACCGAGGACCAGTAGTGTCTCACCCGGTTGCAATCGCGCTCTTTGCTTTAGGGCATAGTAAGACGTGGTATAGATCATGGCGAAGCCGGCGGCGGTCTTGAAATCCATGCTGGCGGGAATCTTACGTAGGCCTTCGGCCTTCACTGCTACCTGCTCGGCGAGTCCGCCGATGCCGGGTGTTGCCATCACCCTATCGCCAATTTTTATGCCTTTTACTGCAGCACCGACAGATTTAACAATGCCGCCTACTTCGGAACCGGGAGTGAAGGGCATGGGTGGTTGGAATTGATATTTACCCTGTATTTGTAATCCGTCCGGAAAATTCAGCGATGCTGAGTAAACCTCGACTATCGCCTCATCCTCCGCAGCGATGGGGCTCTCAATCTCCTCCAGCACAAGGTTTTCAGGTGGTCCGTAAGATTTGCATACGATCGCTTTCATGGGCTTTCCTTGATCACAACGAACGCGGATTCAATCACGAATGGGTCTCTACTTCAATTGCTGTGGATATTGCTCACTATACCCGAGACAAGCTCGCGATTTTATTGTTGTGGCCAGCGCAAACTAGTATATTCACTGCTAGATTTCTTCTGCCATGTTTACCCAGTGATGAATGAACAAAAAAGACAGGCCTTCCTGAAGGCCATGGATGTTCAGCCCTATTTCCCAAGGCAGGTTCTGGTCGGTGCGCTTCCTTCTCCGGTCTACGAGTTTCCTGCTAGTGACGCAGTGACCCATGAGCTATCCGAGGAGTCAGCAGCGGTAGCGATTAGAACTATGGCCGAGGCCAAAGTTCAGGGTCTTGATGCCATCGAAGAGCTGCGATCCCGTTCCAATCCTTCTCGTAAGGCGGCGACCGTAACTGCCATCCGGCAAGGGCAGCAGGAAGCGCCCACAGGCGACTCTGAATCCAGTGCCGGGGCGGAAGTCGCGACCGGCCCAATATTTAACCTGCGCTACTACCGCATTACTGACGAACTGGCAGTTCTAGACGAGATACCACCGCAGGGCTCCGCTCAGCTGAACAAGGATTCGCAGAAGCTCATGCTGGCGATCCTGAGAGCCGTGGGCCCGGAACTCAGTACTCAAAGCCTGCGGGCTGAAGAGTTCTCATGGCCACCGCAGGCTAATTATTCCAAGAAGCACTCACCGCAGGTAGAGGCGGCGAAGGCGCTCACTGGGTTTCTGCAGATGCGACAGGAGACCGATGGGTTTACAAATCTATTGGTTTTCGCAGCTCAGCTCGAAGATGTGCTTCTGCAAACCCCCAAAGATAATGTCACGCGAGATTTCGACAGCGATAAGGGCTACCTCATCACTGTGACCCATAGCCTGGCGTCCATGTTAGCCGTTGCCACACTAAAGCGAGATGTATGGCAGCATTTGCAGCCACTGCGAAAGCGACTCAGCTCCCATTAACAGTAAGCCACGCAGTCCAAGAACCTACAGATTAGTACACAAATTTATGCTCTCCGACACAACGCTACAGCCGGAATTCTTTGCCCGAACCATGAGGACTAGCGATGTAGAACTTGTCGCGCAGAACGAGGCGGCTGCCTATGAGCATCCATGGACGAAGCGTATCTTCGTCGACTGTCTTCGGGCCGGCTACCAATGTTGGGTTCTCGCCAACAAGCAAAAAATAGTCGCCCATGGAGTCATGTCGGTCGCCATCGGCGAGTGTCATCTGCTAACACTCTGCGTTAGCCCCGAATATCAGCGGCGTGGCTATGGTAGGAAGTTGTTCATGCTGTTGCTGGATAGGGCATTTAAGTTGGAGGCGGAAACTTGCTTCTTGGAAGTGCGTCGATCCAATGAAACTGCTATCGATCTGTATCAGTCAATGGGCTTCGTGCAGATCGGAGAACGGAAGAACTACTATCCCGGCAAGAGTGCGCGGGAAGATGCATTGATTATGTCGCGCAGTTTGCCGCTGCCTTGAACGATTAATTGGAGCTGTTATTTCTCTGTAGCAATTTTTTCAGTAACGAAAAGACAGCAACGAGGCAGAAAGCAGCGAGCATTATGCCACCAAGCAACATGATGCTGCCTAGTAACATACCGAGTAGTTCCTGCAGGGAGAGATCTTGCCAGGCGGCCACAACCCAGACACAGGCAATACCGGCTGAGATGCCAGCGAGAACTGCGGCAGTTTTCTTGCGAATTTTTAGCAGTGAGAATATCAAAACCTGGGCCTATTATTGTCGTCGTTATAGCTAGCGGTGCAAGCAGGATAGTCGCTGCAGCCCCAGAATACACCATTCTTGCCCGTGCGCTTAACCAGAAGATGGCTACATTCCTGACACTGGTAGGCGGCCTCTGGTATGCCGTCATGGTCGGGAAGAGTAACTTTGCAGCCCTTAGAGTAGCCGCTACAAAACCAATAGTCGCCCTTTTCCTTATCTGCCTTCACCAGCCTGCGAGTGCATAGCGGGCAACGATAGTGCTCGTCTATGTCTTCCGAGGGTTTTCCTTCTACATCGTTGAACGATGTACGGCAATCCGGGAATCCTGTGCAGCCCCAGAATGGTCCCATCTTTCCCAAAATTCGGCGCAGCGGCTTCTTGCATTTCGGGCAAAAGTGCTGGCGTTCGCTGTTACTGTTTTTCTCAGGTTCGGTCATGCTATGTGGTTCTAGCAGCGGGGGAGACATAATTCCTAATAGGCTAAGGTATTTGCTCTAAAGTGGCTAGCCGGAATGCAAGTATTACTGCGTAAGTTCTCTTACGGCGTTGATCAAGGCGGCATTCTCTGCCGGGGTGCCAATCGAAATGCGTAGCTTGTCGCGGAGTCTATCCTGATCGAAATAGCGCACGAGGATATTACGTTGCTTCAATTTCAGATAGAGTGCTTCGGCCCCGATCGATGGTGGAACCTGGCACAGTATGAAATTGCTCTGACTGGAAGGGCAGATAAGCCCGAGTTCCTTTAGGTCGGCGCGCAGTTGCTCTCGACTCTGACGAATTAGTTCGCAATTATCTCGAGCATACTCGGCCGATTTCAGAGCGGCGGTCGCGAGGGCTTGCGAGATATAATCTGTATTATAGCTATCCCGTGTCTTAAACATCATTGGCGCGATGAGCGATGCTGCACCGATACCGTAGCCGAAGCGAAGGCCTGCCAGGGAGTATGCCTTGCTCAAAGTTCTGAGTATCAGAATATTATCAAAGGATTTGATCAATGAGACCGAATCGTAGTTGAGGTCCGGGTCGACAAAATCGACGTAGGCCTCATCGATGAGTACCAAGCCAGAAAAATTTGTAGCGATCTGCGCGATGTATTCGGCCCGAAGCAATGCCCCCGTGGGAGCGTTGGGATTTACGATGATAAGCAGCTTTGCGGCGGTCTGGTTTAGTTGATTGAGAAAATCGTCAGGCATGCTCCAGTCGTCGTTAAGCAATATCTCCGAGAGCCTGCAGCCTTGTATGTCTGCCAGAACCGGATACAGAGAATAGCTTGGTTTGCAGACGGCGATGGTGTCCTCTTGCTCAACGTAGGTGGTGAGCACCAGTCGCAATAACTCATCGCCGCCGTTAGTTGGAATGATCTGATCGCTGGAGACATTGTGCAGTTTGCTTGCAGCATCTCGAAACGCATCTGCCATGGGCGCGGGGTAGCGCCTGAGTGATGCTACGTCGATAGCATTAAGTGCAGCCGCGACCCGAGGGCTAGGCGGATAGGGATTCTCATTCGTGTTGAGTTTGATGGTATTTGCCGCCCCGGTTTGTTCGCCGGGCGCGTAGCCTTGCATCTTCTCAATATTTTTACGTTCGAAAGACATGCCGATGTATCGTAAGTTGGTTGAAGTGATCTCCAGATGAGAGATTGGCGTCGATTCATCTGTAATTAGGTAGGGAGCAAAGGTTAATGCTTTAAGGCGCGGGAGTCTAGCGCCTGTCGGCTGATGCAGGATTTCTATTGATTGGCCCGATAAGTCTGCAGCCTATTATTCCATCCAGCTAGCCAGCGTTGTTCGTTGCGCTCTGCTGGAGCATTTGCCACGCGGCGCTCTAAAACCTTGCTCGCCGCCATGACGAAATTATCGATATTGGCTTCACTTCCCTGTAATTCGACTAATACATGGAGTAAGCCCCACCCCTCGCCCTGATAACGCTCGCCTTCGGCGATGCCCGTCCCTTTGAAGTGGACATAGTCGAGCAGCGCATACATGCCAAACGGGATATTTTCGTTGGCGATTTCATAGAAGCTTGCTCGCACCGCGTGTCGTTGCGACTGATCCAGGCTGCTAAACAAGGATGCGGTCGATTCGTGCAAGCGATTTACGATAAACATCACCTGAACTTCAGTAGTCGCGGCGAGAAACCGGCGCAACTCCTGCATCGCCGGGCTATCGCGATCGGCTAGAAACTGTGCTCGATTCTGCCAGGGTGCATCGTGGCTCTCGAGTGCCGCAATCCATGCTGGCAGTTCGTAGCCCTGCTGCAGATAGAACGCTAAGAGAGCAGGGAAGGTTTCTTCGAAACGTTCCGTCTGCCCCGGCTGGTACCAGATAAAATGCCCTATTCCCAAAGAGGGAAAATCCTCACCTTCGTTCCATGTGGTCAAACACTCGAAATTCCGATTGCACTCATTAGCGAAAACTCGATCCCCCAGCCATTCCATTTGCTCTCGGTTGAATTCGGGTAACTGACTCCAAGCTGCCGGAATTACTGCGATCTGAAGCAGTAATAACAGTAAAAATCTATTGAAACTGATTGAAATAGCTGGCATTTTGAGGGGCTGTCGTGAAATTGATGGAATAAATAGCATGATTAGCTTGGTTATCGGCCAAAACCGTGTAAAACGAGGGGCTCGATAGTCGAAAATATGCTCAAGGCTACAGGGTAGCGAACGAGCTTTGAAGGAACACTGCTCAACAAGATCAGGCACACTAGCTGATCAACTCCAGAATCACTGAGAACCAATGACTGAAACAGCTAGCTCAGATATAGAGATAGAAACTCCTCCGCCAAGGGTTGTGGAGCCGCAGGATGAATTCGTCGCGAATTTGTCGAAGATCTATCAGCGCTTAAAATATAGCAAGAAATTAAAGACGGCGATGAAGGAGGTCGAGAAGGACCTGCTCTCGTTGTTGGATGTCAAATTATTTACGATCTATCAGAGTGTAGACAACGGTAAGGAAATTCTCGCGAGCTTTAAGGGCGGCGATCCCGATGATGACGATTCGATAGAGATTAGAGTTCCTTTTAGTCCCACTTCGCTGGCGGGCTATGTGGCGCTCAGCCAGAGAGCGCTCGTTATAAAGAATGTGCTCAACAGCGAAGAGCTGATAGATATCCACCCGCGACTTCAGTTCGACAAGCGTTTCAGCGAAGCGAAAGGCTGGAATGTAAAATCCATGATCATTGTGCCCATCAAGGATGAAATACTGTTGGGTGTTATGCAGCTTATCAACTTTGAGGGCGATCGCGAATTCACCAAGTCAGATCTCAAACACGCCATGATGGTTAGCCAGATGCTGGCTAAGCAGTTTCGTTCTTCCCTGCAGAGCACCCAGGGCCCGTATGACTACCTGGTGCAGAAGAGCAAGATATCCGGTGTTGAACTGGCAGAACTACAGAATAACGTCTCACTCTATGGCGGCTCCGTCACGCGCAGCCTCGTGGACGATTTTAATATCGAGGCGGACGACATAGGTAAATCCCTGGAACACTATTACCGTGTTCCCTACATGAAGTATGACTCCGAACACGAACTTCCCATTGATCTGCTAGAGAATATTGGTGTCAGCTACCTGCGCAGCAATCTCTGGTTACCGGTCGCCGGCGATAAAGAGGAGGCGGTCATCCTTATCGATGACCCGTCCGATTATCAGCGCATTATGGAAATTCAGGGCGTTGTGAACGCCAGAAACTACGTCTTTCGCGTAGGCCTGCCGGAACATATTCACCAATTCCTGCGCGGCGACGCCGATGCTGATATGGAAGCAGGCTTCGACGATGTGTTTGATGCCTTGGGAGGCGAGGGTGGCATCGAGGTCGATACCGATGGCGATGACGACGAAGATGAAGGCCTGGCGGCGACATCGGGCATCATTCAGTTGGTAAATCGAATCATCACCGAATCGGAGCGATTGGGTGCCTCGGATATCCATATCGAACCCGGCAAGGACGATGCGCCTGGCGGTGTCAGGATTCGCGTCGATGGAATCTGTCGAGAACTACTGAAGGTTCCCAAAGAGCATTGCGCGGCATTGATTGCCCGTATTAAGGTTATTTCCCGATTGAATATTGCAGAGAAACGTCTGCCTCAGGATGGTAAGTGTAAGCTTAAGGTCAGAGGCAAGCGCCTCGAGCTTCGTGTTGCCACCGTGCCAACGGTGCAGGGCGAGAGTGCGGTACTACGTATTCTGGCGGCGGGCAGCGCCATGCCGCTGGAGAAGTTAAATCTCAGTCCGAGAAACTTCGAAAAGGTTGTTGCGGCATCAGCTCATCCACACGGTCTGTTTCTGGTTGTGGGGCCAACCGGTTCTGGTAAGACGACTACGCTGCACGCCGTGCTTGGGCATATTAACAAGCCGGACAGAAAAATATGGACGGCAGAAGACCCTGTGGAGATTACACAGCCCGGGCTGCAGCAAGTGCAGATGCTGCCAAAGATTGACTTTACCTTTGCTACTGCGATGCGTGCTTTCCTCCGTGCTGACCCAGACGTGATCCTGATTGGTGAGATGCGTGACCATGAAACCGCGAGTATCGGTGTTGAGGCCTCCCTAACGGGTCACTTGGTGTTATCAACTCTACACACAAACTCAGCTCCCGAAACAATTACTCGTTTACTCGACCTGGGACTAGATCCTGTGAACTTCTCAGATGCGCTCCTGGGTGTGCTGGCGCAGCGCCTGATGCGAACCTTGTGTGGCAAGTGCAAGCAACCCTATAAGCCCGATAAGAAAGAGCTAGACCACCTCATCGATGCCTATGGCCGTGAAGCCTTTGCGGAGCTGCCTTACGACATGGACAACATCGAATTACAAGGCCCTATTGGCTGTGATGACTGCGGTGGAACTGGTTACAAGGGTAGAACAGGTATTCATGAGCTGCTTATGGGCACCAATGAATTGCAGGCCATGATCTACAATAAGGCTGAGCTTGATTTGATACGGGCGCAGGCGCTCAAAGATGGCATGCAAACTATGAAGCAAGACGGTATCGAGAAAATATTCATGGGCCTGAGTGACTATCAACAACTCTTGCGAGTTGTTGCTGAGTAGAATCGGCTTTCAGGGTTCCAAGTATCCCTCTTTGTTGATTTAGGATCATTCCTACATTACCCCGCCAAAATCATGAGATCCTGCGAGTCACTTTGTGCTCGCAAAGCCCTGTATTCAGTAATCTCGACGAAAATGATGAATGGCGCACAAATAGGCCATGACCCAGTTCATATTCTGAGCGTTATAGCGCCCCAAGCGCACCTTCTTGTTCTATAGTATTTCTGAAGCTCGCAAGATCAGATCAGCTTTGGAGGTGTCATTATGGAACGACAAAAACAGTTAATTCAGCCTTTTGTTTATTGTGCGGTAGTTTTCATTACCTTGGGAATAGCCATAGCGAACGAGATTCTCGCTCGCTTCGGACTCGACAACAATTTGATATACGTTTTTTCCATTGCTTTCCTGGTAGCAGGTTTACTGCTCAGTAAGAATCCCGTCTTGCTCTTTTGCGTATTGTTAGGTGTATTTGCCATCAATCTACCCGATGCGACTTTAGCTGCCTATCATCTGGATCGCGATGTACTCTTGGCCATGGTGTGTGCAACTCTTCTCGTGCCCTCGGTATACCAACTCATTTTGCGCTAAGAGATACACTCTCCGATGTCTGCGGCGGCCGTTACATTGTCTCTCCACCTGCTTATGTCTCCTGGGGCATAGGCAGCCTTAGGGTTGCAAATAGGCCATCTACCCGCAAAATAATCTTGCGCATTAGAACGAGTCGCATCTGCGCGAAGTGTGTGCTTCAGGAGGAAAAAACTATATGTGAACGAGTGTTATCCAGAGCATGAAAAACTTCAATAAAAACAGTGATAAAGGAATTCTGACTTTTCGAAAATTGCGTTTGATGCGGGAATTTATGCACAAAAATGAAGCTCCTGTCATAAAACGCTAATAATTAGCAGGTTTTATTTTAAATCGTAGATTCTATAACTCATAACTTACTGATAAATAACAACTTAACTCATTGTCTAATAATTGATCAATCTGGCTCGTAGGGGCGTAATTTCGAGCCTCGAAGCGATTCTTGAAGATTTATGCACCGAGTTATCCACAGAATCTGTGGAAAAAATTTCGACGAGTATTTATTCGCTTTTCCTAACATGCTCAATAGCTTAAGTAAGCTTGCTGAACAGCTTGTCAGGATAGTGCGCTAAGTGATGGTTAAAAATTCGGCCGACTCTGCGATGCATTAAGTTCAGCGATATTGAGATTATGCCAGCGTTGGGAATGTGCTATGTTGGTACTTCCAATAGTTGTACAGCGTTGAAATATGATCGAGCTAACCGCCGAAATTCCATTCCTATGGCGCCTAAGCGCTGAGAGTAGCGAGGGCTACTGCTCCGTCGCCATGGTCGTTCCCTGTCCTCCAGAAACAGATATTAAAGACCTGACAATCGAGACCAGCGTATTGAGCCTCTCGTCGGATAGCACGCGCTCCGAAAAGGAAGAGACACTGGAATGGAATCAGGAAGACATCAGTCTATTTCTGAAGCTGGTGAATCAGAAGCAACTTTCAAACAAGCAGATGATCTCCGATACGGTTCGCATCGATTTAACCGACCCAGCGATTATCGAGATCATACATATTGTGGCGGCGGCGGGGTTCGGTGTGGCGTTTACATCCTACGGACTGTTAAAAGAATCCGACGGTTCTTACCCCCTGCATGGATGTGATGTGGGGGCATTAGCTTCGCTGAATACGATCATCGGATTCAAGCCCTGCGTCGTGGTGGATATCGAGGACGACGACGTGGTCTGTGTTCTGCTGGAGGACGTCGATGTCTGCGCTACCGACGAGTACGACCGTCTTAGTCGACACGACCTGTTGTTGGCTAAGCGTGCAGATATACTGCATCCGGAGTTCGCTGAAACCAGAGCGAAGCCTGCGAACGCTGTACTCCACTAGTATTTCTCTGCGCTTCCTCTTCTCAATTATTTCGCGCGCTGATTGAAGCGCCTGCCTGCCAACGCTGCGGCAATATTAACCTTCTGGATATCTATCGCGCCTCCGGCTATGCCCCAGCCCCAGGCATCTCTTAGCTTCTGTTCCAGTGGAAATTCCTTCGAATAGCCATAGCCCCCCATAAGCTGCATCGCCTTTCCAGTCACCTCGCGCGCTGCCTCATTCGCGAAACACTTGGCGACAGAACTTTCAGCGATGGACGGAAGCCCCTTCTCGGCATTTACCACGGCACGGTAGAGCAGCAGGCGCGATGCTTCCAGCTTCATCTTCATCTCGGCAATCTGCAACTGTACCGCCTGGAAATCGATGAGAGGCTTTGAGAACTGCTGTCGCTCTTGCACATACTCCAGCACGTAGTCGAAAGCCGACTGCGCGACGGCTAGAGACATCGTCGTATTGCCGCAGCGCTCCAGATCAAAGGCATCCATTAGCTTGCCGAAGCCTCCCGCGGTAACGAGTATATTCTCCGTCGGCACTTTCACGTTGTCGAAATACATATCCGCGCTGGCTACGCCACGGAAGCCCATGTGGTGATCACGTTTTCCGAAGGTGAACCCGGCGCTGCCTTTCTCGACGACCACGGCTCCTATGGCCTTCGCTCCAGGACTGTCATCCATGCGGCAGTAGACGACATAGGCCTCGGAGTGACCTGCGCCTGAACACCAGCGTTTATTGCCATTGATGAGCACATGATCGGACTCCACGCGTGCTTTGGTGCTCAGGTCGGTTAGTGCAGAGCCCGCATCTGGCTCCGACATAGAAACCGCAACCACGATTTCCCCAGAACACACCCTAGGGAGGATCTTTTGCCGCAGTTGCTCGCTGCCAAAATGTGCAATAGCCAGACTGGGCCCGAAGCAGGACTCGAATATCGGAAAGGCGACGGCGATTGAAATCTTGGCGATCTCTTCCAGAACGATTACCGCGTCGAGGTGTGACATGCCTCCGCCGCCATACTGCTCGTCGAGATTTACTCCGAGATAGCCCAGTTCGGCATAGCGCTTGCGTAGCTCAACCCCTGGGGGTTCATCGCTTTCTTCAATCTGTTTAGCTATGGCGGGCAACTCCTGCCGCGCAAATTTTCGGACAGACTCCTGCAGGGCGACTTGTTGTTCGGATAGGGTGAAATCCATATCTGAAATTCCTGATTTTCTAATCTTCGATTACGGTCTCGATATTGTAGAGTAAGCGGCGGCATACCAATAGGCCTGCGCAAACAGAGCGGTTTCCCTACACTCGCTCCCTACTGCTATAATCGCGCCCGATTTAGACGGGCACACAATCTAAGCATTCTGCAATCTGGCCTTGAGGACTACTCCTGGGGCCACAACACGGCAATCATCAGCATGGCTATTGGTTCATTACAAGACGAGATAGGGCGCAGGCGTGTCTTAGCCATTATTTCGCACCCTGATGCTGGCAAAACCACTATCACGGAGAAACTGCTGCTTTTCGGAAATTTGATTCAGATAGCGGGGTCTGTGAAGAGCAAGAGGTCAGACCGCCATGCCACCTCTGACTGGATGACGATGGAGCAGGAACGCGGCATCTCGGTGACCTCGTCGGTAATGCAATTTCCTTACAATGAGCGGATGGTGAATCTACTCGACACGCCTGGTCACGAGGACTTTTCGGAAGACACCTACCGCGTGCTGACGGCTGTGGATTCGGCGTTGATGATTGTAGATGGAGCGAAGGGCGTCGAGGAGAGAACCATCAAGCTGATGGATGTCTGTCGTCTGCGTGATACGCCAATCTTCACGTTCGTGAATAAACTCGATAGAGATACTCGTGACCCCATCGAAATTCTCGACGAGATCGAGACAGTGCTTAATATCAAGTGCGCGCCGATCAACTGGCCGCTAGGCATGGGTAAGGAGTTTAAGGGCGTCTATAATCTGGTTGAGGACAAAGTTCATGTCTACCGTCAGGGTCAGGGAAATCACATTCCGGAGGAAGTGATTATCGAGGGACTGAACAATCCCGAAAGCGATGCGCTGCTTGGAAGCTATGCACAGGACTTTAAGGACGAGATAGAGTTAGTGCGCGGAGCGAGCAACAAATTCGATCAAGCGGCATATTTAAAGGGAGAGCTGACCCCTGTGTTCTTTGGCACCGCACTGGGAAACTTCGGCGTCAAGGAAATGCTCGAAGATTTCGTCGAGTGGGCTCCGTCGCCCAAGAGCAGAGAGACTGAGACCCGAGTCGTCGACGCGCAGGAGAAAGACTTCAGCGGATTCGTCTTTAAGATTCAGGCAAATATGGACCCGAATCACCGCGACCGCATCGCGTTTATGCGCATCTGTTCCGGCGAGTATAAAAGAGGCATGAAGATGCGTCACACTCGCATCGGCAAGGATGTCAAAGTGGCGGACGCGGTTACCTTTCTCGCGGGTGATCGTGAGCAGGCGGAAACAGCCGTATCCGGCGATATCATCGGCCTGCACAA
>CAXBLN010000057.1:0-21481 GCA_963976555.1 uncultured Gammaproteobacteria bacterium | reverse complement strand
AATCGGCAGTGGGCCTCCGAAGTTCGAGAGAATCGGCAATCGGCTTGCGAGGAAGTTACAAAAACTGTCGATGGTCTGTATGCGCAGACGATTTGGCGACTGTTGTATATGCCAAGATTCTTTTTCATCCTGTGCGAGCATACTCTGGGCAATCTGATATCGGTCCCGGTCCAGCTGTGACTCTATCTTCTCTGGGTCTACGTGCTGAGCCCAGGCGAGGGTGCTGAGAATCCGCTCTGCCATTTCGTTGGCAGCTTTTTTGGTAAAGGTTATCGCTAACACTTCTTCCGGGTGCTTACATGCGGCTAAAAGCTTCAGAAATCGCAGGCTCAGCAGCTCGGTCTTGCCGGAACCCGCAGGTGCCTGCACCGCTATCGAACGCGATATATCCAGAGCGTCCCGTCGAGCTTCGAAATCGATTATTTGATTTTCCGCGGCGCTCATAGCTCATCCTCTGCAGCAAGTGAGCGGCTGGGATCCGATTCTGCAATTCTGCATAAGGGTCCTAAATCACAGTATTGGCAGGTGGTATATCCCCGGGTCGGCGCTATGGCGATCAACCCAGATTCAAATTCTTCTACCAGCGCGTAGATCGTCTTGTTCCAGTACTTCTGCAGCTGAGTCCATGGGCCATCGAAAGACTTAGCTTGACTAGTGACTTTTACAGCCGCGCCAAAGTTAGGGACTTCCATGGGGCTAATGAGGCCAATGTTTTCGGCATTTAACTGATAGATCAGCGTAGCGGCAACGGTCTGATCGTCCTCTGCGCTGATGGCAATCTGATAGAGTGGCAGCTGCATGTCGTCAGGGCGTTCGTCGAACCATTTGTAATTAGTCTGCTTGCCGGTTTTATAGTCGATTAGAACGAGTGTTCCGTCTTGCAGTCGATCTATGCGATCGATGCGCAGGTTTAGCGCGAGTTTCGAGTGTTGCCAACTCACGGATTTTTCGTTGGAAACGATAGTGAACTGAGCACGCTGCGCCTCTAGCAACAGAAAACCCTGCATGAGCCTAGAGAGTCTGCGTTGTTCGAGTTTGGAAAACGCGGGGGTCATCGTCTCGGGATTGTGTTGCCTGAGATAAGCGATAGCGATAGCGGCGCTGTCTTGCAATAGCTTTTCCGATGCGCTGTGGGAAAGGCTGTGCAGCGTCTGTGAGTCAGCGATCTTACTGCCAATATTCTCCAGGGCTTTGTGCAGTGCGTTGCCTCGAAGGAGTGGATTCAGGCCGTAGCTAAACTCTTCCAATGCTGTCGCCCCTAAACGATTGCGGGCAAAGGCTCTAAACGGACAGTTGGATTGATTGCTCAGCAAGGAAGTGCCTCCGCTCACCTGTTCCGCAGGCTGCAGCGGAATATGTAGCGACTCCTGATAGATTTCGAGCTTCGTACTGCCGTCGTTATTTGGTGTATTTGCTGCAGCTATGTCGCCGTCTCGCGTTGCTTCGAAGGGTATATTATCAAGCAGGGCGCTGGGCCTGATCTTAATTTCTTCCTCCAGAGCGTGATGGCTAATCATCATCTCCCCGCTCGTCTGGACTCTAAGCGTGCTGAGTTGGGTCAGCGCGCCCTCTAACTGCTGCTGATTTGTGCTGCCAGGCATACCCAGTTCTTGTTGCAGGCCATAGGGGAGAAACGGGACCGGGTTTATTGGCTGCGGCCAATTCCGGTCATCCACAGAGAGCATCCATACATGATCGAAGACGAGATCCTGAGCCTCCTCAATGTCCACTAACGATATCTGCAGGCGGTCGTCGAATTGAAGATCGATATTGGATTGCTTGAGAAAGGTTTGCAGCTTGGCAAGGGCGGTGACAATCGAAATATTTCCTAGCACGGATGAGGACGAGGCGAGGCGCTGCACACATTGTTGCCACTGCTTTGTAAGCCGTTCACTGTTTTTCATTGGGTAACCGCAGGGCCAGCCTAGCGCCTGTAGTTGCCTGTTGAAAAGTTGTAACCAATTTCGCAAAGGCTGGTAACTGCTCTCGCGCCTCGCCAGTTCACTAAATTCGAGCAGGGCTGCAGCAAGGCTTGGACAGTGATAGTCGCGGCCTTCATTCAGCATTAGTTTGCGCAAGTGACTAAGACGAATTTCTGCTTCTGCGTTCTTGCGCAGATAGATCTCGAAGGCGATACGGGGAGAGTATTCTTGCTCCGCACCGATTGTGAATGGCGACTGTAGTAGCTTGCAGAAGCGTTCGCTATTAACAAGATCATTGTTCAGTGCGAGTATGGACAGCGCATTATTGAATTCCGGTAGCTCATTGAGTTTTTCGCTACTGTGGTAGCGATTCATGTGAGTGGCGAATTCAAACTTCTTAGCGTTGCTGTTCTCGCTTGTTTTGAATAGTGCTTCTTCGATAAGCGGTTCCAGGGAACGACTGTGGTCAACTACTATCCCGACATGGGCTGCGGGAAACTCTTCTACTTTTTGTTGGCACCAACGCAGACAGGCGGCTATCTCTTCGCCGCCGTTCTGATAGTTCAATTTGCTGCTTCTGCTATTTTCGAATATCGAGTCTAGTTGCCAATATTGGTTGGCCTCTTGGCGCCAATCGAATTCGCATACTGCTGCGAGTGCAACGAAAAGTTTCGTATACAATGGAGGCGGCTGATTGAAACTTACGAGTGCGATCTTTTCAGGAAGTAGCGGTTTCAGCCTGTCGATGTGCGTTGTAATTAGCCTGCCCGCATCGCTTAAACTGGCGGCCTCGATTTTTCTGCATCGTGCCTCGAACATATCGCTCCAGCTCAGGAAGGTTTGAAAGTCGATGGCATTTTTGTAATGGCCTATCGCAGCGCTGGAGGCAACGTCCCACTGCTTGAAAAATTGATAGCTTCTGGAGGCGGAGCTGGCCGTCTCTTCGCTATTCAGCAGCGGGTATTCTGTGTAGCTGGATTTGACTATCTGCAGCCAGATCTCCTGCTCATCGAATCGGCTGAGTAGCTGGGTGCTGCAAAACGGTGCGATTCCCTGCGAGGCCGCGACTTGCCAGAGCTGCTGGATGTAGATATCGATTGCGAAGACCGCTGGGCGCTTCCAGGCTGAGTCAGGGCCTTCTGTGTCGCGGATACTGCTCGCATACTCCCGGAGTATCCCATCGACACTTCTGTTATTGGGTGTAAGCAGGGCGTATCCAGCATCCAGTAGAGGCAGCAAAGGCGTGATATCGAAGCGTCGAATAGCCATGTCTTAGGGCAGCCTGTTCAGATGGGAAGCCCATGCCGAAAACTCTTCTCTGGAGCCGCGATAGATAACTCGATTTAGTTTCTTGTTCATCTGGTAGTCATACATTGGGTCATAGTAATCGCACAACAGCGATCGTATCCACTGCCGGTGCAGTGACCCTGACTCTTCAGGATCGTTATGATTTAGTGCCTGTTCCATCATGGTTCGAATCTGGCCGTATTTCTCTGCGCCTAATCGTCGTTGAATTCTCTGCAGGCTGCCCAGAAGAAACTCTGAAAAATTGTCGCTGGCGGCGTTGGCGTCCTGTTCCTTGTAGTCTTGCAAATTGGAGTAAATATAATCTTTATAGATAGTCTCAACTCGACCCTCCAGAGTTTCTTCCAGCATCGCAATAGGTGAGTCTGCCATCTTGTCGTGAAAGACTTTTGGAATAGCCAGGGAGCCTATCGATCGGCTTTCGTCTTCAAGGAAGATGTGTTCGGGCTTCTGATAAGGCAGTTTCAAAAGCGCGATGCCCAGGCGATTCTCGAAATCGATCTGGGATGGCTGTTGGTCTATGCGCCTGCCGAATGCGGAGCCGCGATGATTGGCGAGGCCTTCGAGGTCAATACTGAAATCCAGTGCGTTGATTAGGTGTGTCTTGGCGCTTCCTGTCTTGCCGCCAATGATCATGAACTTGGACTTGACGCTGACAGTCTCGGTAGTGGTAATCAGGAAGCGTCGCAGTGCCTTGTATCCGCCTTCTACCAGAGTAACGTCGAGATCGCGATCATTCATCCATCGTTGCACAGTCTGCGAACGCAGGCCGCCTCTGAAGCAATAGACCACAGCGGACGGATTATTTTCTAGATATTTCTGCCAGTTATTTAGTCGCTCCAGCCTGCTGGAGCCGCTCACGAGCTCGTTAGCCAGCTCGATGGCCGAATCCTGGCCGGCATTTTTAAATTTTATGCCAACCTCATGTCTTTCAGAATCAGAAAGCAGGGGCAGGTTTACCGCGCTCGGAAAGGCGCCGTGTTCATACTCTACTGGCGCCCGCACATCGATCATTGGCCGGTCCTGTGCAAAAAGGTCAGTGAATTCTGTTTCGCGTAGTACTAAAGGCATAGGAGTAGTGGCATGAGCTGAGGGAACGGCTGTGATTCGATAGCTTGAGTAAGCGAGAAGTGTAACATCTGGCCGTTTCCAGCCCTAGGGAGCGATGCGGATATAAATACGATCTTTGCCGTAGGCTACCGCAGGTCGTATCATCGGCTTCGGTATTCACGACTATCCGAAAGGAAGGCAGGTCGATTTCAGATGAGCAGCGAGAAAAAGAAGGCAGACATCGATCCGTTTGAGCTGGTACGCAAGATTAAGAGTCGAGGGCCCGCGCCTGTGCATCTGTGGGATCCGCCGCTATGTGGCGACATGGACATGATCATAGCGAGAGATGGGACATGGATCCATGAGGGCAAGCCTATCCGACGTGCCGCCCTGGTGGGACTCTTCGCCTCGGTATTGAAGCTTGAGGACGATGGCGAATACTACCTTGTCACGCCGGTGGAGAAAGTCAGAATACGCGTCGAGGACTGTCCGTTTATCGCCCTGGAAATGGATGTCACGGGGGAGGGTCGTCGGCAGGAGCTGACTTTTACCACGAATACCGGCGAGAAGGTCCTGGCAAATGAAGAGCATCCGCTGCGCATCGATGTTGATCCGAATACCGGCGAACCCCACCCGAGTTTGCACGTGCGCAGCGGCCTTGACGCATTAATCAATCGTGCCGTCTTCTACCGACTGGTGGATCTTGCCGAACAGGGTCCCAGTGAGTCCGGCGCGTCAAGCATGGGCATCTGGAGCGGTGGCAAATTTTTCCCAATTCAAGAGCAGGGGGAGCATGATTCCTCGTCGTAAATTTAATAATCGCAGCGGTGTAAAGTTGACCTAAACCACTAAAAACGGCATTATTGCCCCCTTTTTTCAGGCACCGAAAATGGAATTTTCTGCGCCTGGCACAGTAAGTCAGTAGACAATAAAGCTATATCATTCCTGTTAGATACTACTATGGAGAATCCATGAAGATTCTTGTTGCTATAAAGCGCGTCGTCGATGCGAACGTTAAAGTGAGAGTCAAGGGCGACGGCACTGGTGTCGACCTGACCAATGCCAAGATGGCCATCAACCCCTTCTGTGAGATTGCTATCGAAGAGGCAATCCGCATGAAAGAAGCCGGAGCGGCTGATGAAGTTATCGCCGTATCGATTGGTCCACAGGTTTGTCAGGAGCAGATACGAACCGCGCTGGCGCTGGGAGCCGATCGCGGTATTCTGGTGCTGAGTGATGAGCAGGTCGAGCCACTGGCCGTTGCGAAGATTCTCAAGAGCGTTGTGGAAAAGGAAGGGATAGACCTCGTTATTCTGGGCAAGCTGTCTATCGATACCGATAACAACCAGGTGGGCCAGATGCTCGCAGCCTTGTGTGATTTCCCGCAAGGCACCTTTGCTTGTAAGGCCGAACTGAAAGACGGCAAGATCGAAGTGACTCGTGAGATCGATGGCGGTGAGCAGACGGTCTTGCTGAGTCTTCCGGCAATCGTCACAACTGATCTGCGCCTCAATGAGCCGCGTTACGCATCGCTACCGAATATCATGAAGGCGAAGAAAAAGCCGATCGATACAACGACGCCAGCGGATCTCGGCGTAGACATTAGCTCGAAATTGAAGACGCTCAGCGTAGAGGCTCCCGCTCAAAGAACAGCGGGTATCATCGTCGAGTCCGTTGAAGAGCTGGTTAACAAATTAAAGACTGAAGCTAAAGTCATATAGGTGGTAAGCATGTCAATTTTAGTATTAGCAGAGCACGACAACGAATCAATTAAGACTGCCACACTAAACACGGTCACAGCGGCGCTCGCCATCGGTGACGATGTTCATGTGCTGGTAGCAGGCGCCAGCTGTCAGCCTGCGGCGACTGCTGCAGCAGAAATCGCAGGGGTTGTGAAGGTAATATGCGCAGATGCCGAGGCCTACGCGCACCAGTTACCTGAAAGCGTAGCGCCTTTACTCGTTGAGCTTGCAAAGGACTATACCCATATCCTGTCTGCCGCGACTACCACGGGCAAGAACATCATGCCGCGCGCGGCCGCGCTCCTCGATGTAGGCCAGATTTCAGACATTGTGGAAGTAAAATCTGCCGACACCTTCGTCCGCCCAATCTATGCGGGTAATGCGCTGGCAACGGTGCAGTCGGAGGATACGATCAAAATCATAACTGTTCGTACCACCGGTTTCGCAGAGGCAGCAAAAGGAGGCAGTGCCACTATCGAGAGCTTTGCCTTCGCTACTGAGCAGCTAACATCGACTTTCGTCAGCGAGCAACTCTCAGTATCCGAGCGTCCCGAACTCACCGCAGCGTCGATTGTTATATCAGGCGGCCGCGGCATGCAGAACGGTGAGAACTTTATCCTTCTGGAAAAGGTGGCTGATAAACTGGGCGCTGCTATAGGAGCATCGCGCGCGGCAGTTGATGCCGGTTTCGTTCCGAATGACATGCAGGTCGGTCAGACTGGAAAGATAGTTGCTCCTGATCTGTATATAGCCGTCGGCATCTCCGGTGCGATACAGCATCTAGCCGGAATGAAAGACAGCAAGACGATCGTTGCTATCAATAAAGATGAAGAGGCTCCAATCTTTCAGATTGCAGACTACGGTCTAGTGGCTGATCTGTTCAAGGCATTGCCTGAGTTAGAGGCTGCTCTATAGAAGTCAGTTAGTTGGACAAATACGCGTAAAAAAGCCCGGATATCCGGGCTTTTTTATTTCTGCTAATAGGCGCTTTGCTTCCTAGCTGTCTTTGCTTCCTTGCTCTTTCTGCGCCGCCATCTCGCGACGCTTAATCTCGCGCGGGTCGTTCGGCGCACGACCGGATGCCGCGACCGGAGCAACAGGGACGCTGCTCGGTTTTGCAGCAGGAGTCGGTGCCGGATTGCTCGCCTGCGCTGGAGCTGGGCTAGGTGCCTTTGGTTCTGACTTAGCTGCTGGCTTAAGCTCGGCATTCTGAGGAGCAGGGGCCGATGGTGCTTGCGCTTGTTTTGGACGCTCGGCCGGCTGCGCTGTGTTACCAGATTCTCGCGGCGCCTGTTGCGCGTTGTCTTTCGGCTGGGCCGTCTGAACGGGTTTCGCTTCTGTCTCAGGCGCTGACTTCACTGGCTCGGCTCGCGGAGTCTCCTGAACATTGCTAGAGGGCTGTACTGGCTTCTCGCTAGCGCTCACACTCGAGACTGGAGCGGAAGTCTCTACAGCTGGTGCGCTACTTGGCTTTGATTCCTGGCGCGGTGCAGCATTTGTCGAAGCGTCTGTATTAGCAGACTGCGTATCAGTCGCAGCAGTTTCTGCGTTACCGTTGCTCTGTTGCCGCGGTCGTCGGTTACGATTTTGGTCACTGCGTTCGCGCTGCCTACGGGCATTTCCAGTGCTCGGAGATTCCTGAGATGCCTTGTTGCCGTCAACCTCTACTGCGGATTGCTGGTCGGCTGCGGCAGAGTTCTCATTTGTCTTATCCGGCCGCGGTCCACGCTTTCGTTGATTGGTGTTGCGTGGGCGTTTGTTTGCAGGTCTGCGCTGTGACTTCTGCTCCGAATTCTGTTCGGGCTTATCAGCCGAGGCTGCTACATTTTGAGTATTAGGGTTCTCATTCTCGTTCTCGGTCTTGCCCTTGGCACTGTCGTTGTTCTTGTTTGACTGGTTGCGTCGTTGGTTTTGATTGGAGGGTTTTGAGCCGCGCTCTCTGCGAGAATCGTTCCGGTCACGATTGCCACCACGAGACTGTTGGCCACGTTGACTCTGGCCGCGGGAGTTGCCACGAGAGCGGTTGCGATTGCCGCCTTGTGGTTTCTTCTTTGGTTCTTCTTTCTTTGGCTCGGAGGAGCCGAACAAGGCTGAGAAAAGTTTTGCGAAAAAGCCTGGCTTTTTCGGTGCTGCTTTCGGCTCAGGCCGCGTTCTTTGGTTGGCGATATTGCTAACGGCAGGGGTTTGAGCAGCTGCTGCCTGTTCTTTGGACTTCGCGTTGGGAGCAGGCTCTGCGATTGCAGTGACGTCAACTTCATACACTTCGGATTGTTGGTTAACAGCAGTGATCTCGTAGTGAGGAGTCTCTAGCTCTGGGTTAGGAATGATGACTACCTTGGTCCCGCTCTGTTCCTCGATTTCTGCGAGCATGGCGCGCTTCTCATTCAAGAGATAAGAGGATAGGACAAGTGGAACCGTGGCTCTTACTTCCTGACACTTCTGCTTGTTGGCTTCTTCCTGCATGATTCTAAGTATCGATAGGCACAACGATTCCACGTCGCGGATCGTTCCCTGTCCTGCGCAGCGTGGGCAGACGATGGCACTGGTTTCGCCGAGTGAAGGGCGCAGTCTCTGTCGTGACATTTCCAGAAGACCGAAACGTGAGATGCGTCCGACCTGCACGCGTGCGCGGTCAGGCTCTAGTGCATCGCGCATACGATTTTCGACTTCGCGCTGGTTACGGCTCGAATTCATGTCGATGAAGTCGATAACTACCAATCCGCCCATGTCTCGAAGGCGCAATTGCCTGGCGATCTCATCGGCTGCTTCGAGGTTTGTGTTTAACGCTGTTTCTTCGATGTCGGCACCGCGAGTCGCTCGCGATGAATTGATGTCTATGGAGATGAGGGCCTCGGTGGGATCGATAACAACTGAGCCACCAGCGGGAAGTTTAACCTCGCGCTCGAATGCACTCTCTATCTGGCCCTCAATCTGATAACGATTGAAGAGGGGAAGCTTGTCTTCGTAGAGTTTTATCCGGTTCTCATACTGTGGCATGACCTGCTTAATGAAGGTTATCGCCTCTTGGTATGATTCTGGGGTATCGAAAAGAACCTCGCCGATATCCTTGCGCAGGTAGTCGCGGATCATGCGAATGATGACATTGCTCTCCTGATAGATCAGGAATGGTGCCGGCTTATCAGCGCTGGCTTCCTGAATCGCTTCCCAGAGAGCGAGCAGATAATCCAGATCCCACTGTAGCTCTTCCTCGGCCTTGCCCACACCTGCGGTGCGCACGATCATTCCCATGCCATCAGGGATATTTAAGCCGCGTAGGGCCTCGCGTAATTCAGAGCGTTCATCGCCCTCGATGCGCCTTGAGATGCCGCCTGCTTTTGGATTATTAGGCATCAATACGAGATAGCGCCCAGCCAGGCTGACATAGGTCGTAAGTGCTGCACCCTTATTACCACGCTCTTCTTTCTCAACCTGGACGACGACCTGCGTGCCTTCCGGGACGAGCTCCTTCATATTGCTGCTTTTTACATTTTTGGCGTAGTACTGTTTGGAAATTTCCTTTAATGGGAGGAATCCGTGACGTTCGGCGCCGAAATCGACGAAGGCTGCCTCGAGACTCGGCTCTACTCGGGTTACTTTACCCTTGTAGATATTTGCCTTCTTTTGGATACGGGTGCGGTTTTCGATGTCGAGATCGTAGAGTTTTTGACCGTCGACGAGGGCGACACGAAGTTCTTCTTCCTGTGTCGCGTTAATAAGCATTCTTTTCATAATAGGTTCACTTGTCGTTGAACCAGATAAGAAAATTCAGGAGGGGACCCTCGAGTAGGCCGTGCATAACTCGCTAAGGAGAAATGGTTGAGGGCAACGAGGCAGCGAGATCGTGTGGATCGGGCTTTAGCTACAGTAAATTCTTAACGTTTTAACAATGATGCAGCGCATAGACGGGCTATGGCTGGTTCTGTGCTCACTTGTATGCCCATCAATAGGGCTAGGGCTTGCATGTAATCTATTGTTTTATATGGAAAAAATTACTAACTTCTGTGTCTCGTTGCCCAGCTGATTAGAGCTGGATATCAGCGCAGCATCAGCTGCCTTGCTCGAAAATTAATTCCTAAACTTATCCGGTTTGTCTCATCATGACCTTATAGGCATGACTTTTAATAACTGTTTAAGGGGTTAGCAGTCTCTCTAGCTATCTGCTGATTGCCTCGATTCGGGGTCAATCAGTCTTATGAAGCTGTAATTCTGCCTCTGTGGTCGCGGCTTAAAAGCTCGGACCCTAATATGGTTGTCGTCAGGAGCGCTGAATTAAATAGCTTCTCAGAAAAATACTGCAGACATCCATATGCTCTATATACCGCGCGAATTGGCGCTTGTGTACTACAGAAAGCTCCTCAATACAAAGTTAGAGGTAGCTTGGCCATGGAATATAACAGCATTGTTTGTGGGACTCAATTAATGCGGCCCTAGGATTGGCAAATTTTCTCAAAAAAACAACAACCTGCATCATTTTGTGAAGCGAGTTTTGCAAGCTCCTGCCTGTTCGAATTTAGCTCGAAGTCAGAACGCGGTCTGCAGAATTGCCAGGATAGGCCTGAATTGCCCGAACTGTGTGCTGTGTCGCTGTGGCGCAGCTTGATAAAACGAAAGCCCTATGGTTAAAATAGCCGCCCCAGTGGCTTTGCCGGTACAAAGACACAAAAAATCAATAAGATACCGGCAGAACATAGAATCGATATTAGCCATGGGCGCGAGTTTCAGAGCCGACTCTGAACCAAGAACAAGAAAACAAGTGGCGGTAAATGCCGAATAACAAGGCAAGCCGTCTTAGCTGTTAGGGGCCAGATCAATGACTATCTATTCTTATTGCCGGACTTCCGAGCTGGAAGGCTCGCTAGATCAAGACGAACTCGCCGCCATACTGGAACCCGAGATGCTCGCGATTCAGACCTACTGCCTTCGGCAGAGCTGGTTCATGACGGAGACGCTAAAGGATTCGAACTGTAGCTGGAATCAGGAATTTCACCGCCGCGAATCAGGCAAGCGACTATTAAGCCTTCTGCAGCCGGGCGATGTAATTCTATGCAGTAAGCTTGAGCGCATCTGTAGTTCAAGCCATGAAGTGATTAAACTGATCCAGCGGCTTCTAGATATGTCGGTGCAACTTCATATCGTCGAACTCGGTGGCGACATTACCGACTTCGAGCTCAGTGTGAACTTCGCGAAGGTCACGAAAATGTATAGCGCTCTGGAGAAACGCAAATCCGCCGAACGCATAAAGGGCGTGAAACAGCGGCAGCGCAAGCAGGGGCGCTACCTTGGCGGGAGTAGGCCGTTCGGATATATGATTCACGAGAATGGACGTCTCATCGAGAATCCCATGGAGCAAAGAGTCTTGCGCAGAATTATGGACTTGAAGAAGCAGGGCAAGTCTCTGCGCGCCATCTCTAGCGAAGTGTCCACCCCGGTCATGCCGATTAGTTTCAAAACAGTACAAAGACTCCTGCAGCGACATGCCGAAAGTTTTTAGTTTCATCTGAGTCGCTCAAGCGGCTTCACCTACGTTTCGGTTTCGTGCGTAACTCTGCATCAGCAGTAATAAGGTTTGCTTATGTTTAAGCCGTTTTCAGTGTTTGTGGGTATGCGTTATACACTGGCTCGTAAGCGAAACTTCTTCCTCTCGTTCGTCTCACTGATCTCAATGCTAGGCGTCAGTCTGGGCGTCATGATTCTTATCATAGCTCTGTCGGTGATGAATGGATCTATCGATACGCTGCGTTCCGATGCGCTGAAGTCCGTGCCTCATGTCACCATTTTCGGAGAGAGGGTTTCGTCGAACTGGAACGAACTCGCTAACATCGCGCTGAATTCACCTCATGTTATTGCTGCAGCACCATTTCTGGAAGGAGAGGTGAATATGCTTTACCAGGGGAGCAGCCGTTTCGTGAATCTACGAGGCGTAGAAGGGTTGTTAGAGGCGGACGTAGTGGACAATCCGAGTGAGCGGTATAGAGAACTGCTGGCTGCACTGTCTGCGACGGACAACGGTATCGTACTTGGTGCTCAGCTTGCGGGTAGTCTACGCATCTTTGGTAGTGCAGACCTATCGGTTACGGCATTGGATAGCTTGCTCGCCAGAGATTTGTCGAACACCGAAGGCCTGAGCGTAGTTGGCTCCGCAGATTTTGGTGCCTACGGAAATAGCGACACGGCACTGATAAACCTCGCGCAGGCCCAACAATTATTCGCGCAGAATTCCGCCTCAAGACTACAGCTGCGTCTGCGAGTCGATGACGTATTCAATGCAAAGGCTATCGCCGATGAGCTGTTTGCCGACTATCCGGATCTGGACGTGCTGTCTTGGGACGAGGCGCAGGCCAGTTTGTTCAATGCATTACGCATGGAGAAAGTACTCACCAGTTTTATGCTGTTAATGATCGTTATGGTGGGCGCGGTAAATATTGTATCTACCCTCGTAATGGTGGTCGCCGATAAAGGGGCAGATGTTGCAATCTTGCGTACTATGGGCGCTAGCCGGGGCACGATCATGCGAATCTTCGTGGTACAGGGACTCGTGGCAGGCATTGTTGGTACTCTGGTAGGTGCTGTACTTGGAACGGGGCTAGCAACAAATATCACAGACATTAGCCTGATACTCGAGAGGATAATCAACTCCCTGGCGACCGATTCTAATCGCTACTTTATATCGCACTTACAGACGCAGATAGATTGGGGTGAGGTAGGGCTTATCTGCCTAGCGGCGCTGACAATCAGCTTCCTTGCGACGCTGTATCCGGCATACCGTGCCAGTAAGATTCAGGCAGCCGAAGTGCTGCGCTATGAGTAATTAGATCAGATGACAGAGAATCCGACAGTAGTTAGTTGCGAGGGACTTGAAAAGACCTATTCACAAGGGCCGCAACTCGTGCAGGTGTTAAAGGGTGTGAACCTCAGTGTTGCCCGTGGTGAGCAGATAGCCATTGTCGGTAGCTCCGGTTCTGGAAAGACTACTCTGCTAAATCTATTAGGTGGTTTGGACTTGCCGAGTGCCGGCAAGGTGACCATCGCTGGCAAGGACTTGGCCCTGGTCGACGAGACCGAGCGCGGGCTATTGCGCAATCGGCATCTTGGATTCGTCTATCAGTTTCACCATCTGCTGGGGGAATTCTCGGCGCTTGAGAACGTGTGCATGCCGTTGCTAATCGCGGATATGCCGATGGTGGATGCCGCGGAGCGGGCGCGGGCGATGCTGGCGCGAGTGGGGCTAGCTGCGCGCGTCGAACACAAGCCGTCTGAGCTATCCGGGGGTGAGAGGCAGCGCGTTGCAATTGCCCGCGCATTAGTCTCCGAGCCAAGCTGCGTCCTGCTGGATGAGCCGACGGGTAATCTCGATCGCAATACCGCAACCGAAATACATTCCCTGATGAGTGATCTCAACGCCAAGTTACACATTAGCTTCATCGTTGTGACTCACGACGAGCAGCTCGCCTCCTCAATGCAGCGCAGATTTATGCTCGCAGACGGACGGTTGCATGAGCAATAAGCCTCTGGCTCTGTCACGCTTCATTGCTTTTCGCTATGTGAGCGCGGGCAAGAGTAGTCATCTTGTCTCATTCATGTCCGCTATATCCATCTTTGGTCTCGCTCTCGGGCTGGCAATTTTAGTCATCGTGCTCTCGGTCATGAATGGCTTCGATAAAGAGATGCGACAGAGTGTTTTGGGGATAGTGCCACATATCACATTAACATCTGATGAGAACCTGACTGAAACGCAATGGCGGGAGCTGCGCTCGAGCATTCAAGAGAACTCTGCTGTTATCTCCATCTCGCCGGTCATTCAGGCAATTGGCGTAGTAGCGGCCCCTGGTAGTAGTAAGGGGGTTGTCATCAATGGTATCGATGCCGTGCAGGAGGCTGAAGCCTCCGCTATCAATCGCTTCATGCGAGCGGGCAGCCTGGATGCGCTGCAAGAAAAGCGCTGGGGAGTTGTTCTCGGGCAGACGCTTGCGAATCGTCTCGGTGTGGGGCTCGGCGACAGCGTCGATTTATTCTCTACTTCCATATCTATTAATCCAATTACCCCTCTCGCTACATTCAGGCGCTTCGAAGTGGTGGGTATCTACCGTGTTGGAGCGGAAGAGCTGGACGGTAATCTGGTGATGATAAATCTGGCGGCGGCGAAGGCCTTGTTCAGGTTGCGCACTCCCTATAATGCGCTGCATGTAAGAACACTCGACGTGCTGCAGGCCGAAGTGGTACGGCAGGAGATCATGGCTGAGTTGCCTGGTGCGTTGAGTAGTGAGAGTTGGGTGGCGGTACTTGGGGCGATCTATCAGAATATTCAATTTTCGCGCGGAATCATTAGCTTCATGCTATGGTTGTTGATAGGCGTGGCGGCTTTTAATCTGGTCGTAAGCCTGATCATGATCGTCCGCGATAAACGGGGCGATATTGCAATACTGCGTACTCTCGGGGCCAGCCCGAAGATGATAAGCCGGATATTTGTCTGGCAGGGTTGCTTCATTGGTCTGACGGGTATCGCAATCGGAGTGGCACTGGGCGTGCTTGGTTCTCTTTACGTGAGTCAGTTAGCGGCGTTTATCGAAACAAGCTTTAATATTCAGATACTGAATGCCGAGGTTTACCCCATAGATTTTCTACCTTCCGAGTTAGCCTTTCGCGATGTGCTTATTGTAGCGTCGGGAGTGCTGGTGCTCTCATTGCTTGCGACTCTCTATCCTGCGAGAAAGGCGGCGAGGATACAGCCGGCAGAAGCGCTGCGCCATGAATAAGCCTCGGCTTGCATAATTTCGGCTGATCCTCGCTATTCTCTCCTACCTGACCTAGATTTATTACAGTAGTTAGGAGGTTGGGGAATGCGCTGCGCCATATTGATTTTCTGCGCGGGCATCGTGAGTGGGACATTCGTTTCTGATGTGCCGTTTTTTCTGACGCGCAGCCTATGTGTTGTCGCTATCGTAGCGATTCTGCTCTGCGTTACGAGGCCATTCTGCACTAATAGCCTTGCCCAACGCCTGCTGTTGCTATCACTCCCCTTTCTATTGGGTTTCGCTTGGCATATGCACTGGGCAAGTGCGGGCCTCGATCAACGACTGCCAAAAGATCTTGAAGGTGTGACGCTTCAGGTCGAGGGTGTGGTAGTCGGCCTGCCTGAGAGTTCGCTCATAGCGCAGCAGTTCCTCTTTGAAATCCTCCATTCTCCCTCGGCATTCCATCCGCGTAAGATTACTCTGAACTATTACGGTGACACAGTTATTATGCCCGGTCAGTACTGGCATTTCGCGGTGCGACTAAATCGGCCCCATGGCTTCGCCAATCCAGGAGGGTTTGATTACGAGGGTTGGCTGTTTCAACAGGGCGTCAGTGCGCGGGGCTATGTTCGCGAATCGGCTAGCAATAAATTACTCGCTACTCGACCCGTTGGGGCCTCTCTCTCGCTTGTCATTCGGCTACAATCCCTGCGCTATGGACTGAGAACAAGGATAGAGCGGCTCTCTGGCGACGCGCCCTATGCCAGCCTGCTGGTTGCTTTAGTGCTCGGTGACAGGTCGGCCATTTCTCAGGATCAGTGGAATCTCTTCAGTGCTACTGGGAGCAATCATCTCTTCGTGATATCCGGCCTGCATATCGGTCTGGTAAGTGGTTTCTGTTATTTTCTGTCTCTGCTGATCGGACGCCTTCTTGGATTCGGGAGATTCGCTCCCGCACAGAAAATCGCCGGGCTAGTGGCGCTGATTGCCGCATTTATCTATGCGCTGCTGGCCGGCTTCACACTGCCGACACAGCGCGCGTTCATAATGATCGGCGTGCTCCTTTGTGGCTTGTTCTGGAACACGAGGTACCTCATTTCATTCCGGCTTTGCCTCGCCTTGCTGCTGGTGCTGACTCTCAATCCTTTGGCGGCTATTAGCAGTGGCTTCTGGCTTTCTTTCGTAGCCGTC
The DNA here is from genome assembly GCA_963976555.1 of uncultured Gammaproteobacteria bacterium. Classification (GTDB taxonomy): domain Bacteria; phylum Pseudomonadota; class Gammaproteobacteria; order Pseudomonadales; family Pseudohongiellaceae; genus UBA9145. The sequence continues at coordinate 5,539 of CAXBLN010000057.1, read as the reverse complement.
GCTGGCTTGCTCGCGTTTGCTGGCCCCACACCATCCAGATTGCACAAGGAAATCATCGGTGTGTCTCTGTTGAGAAGACTGAAGCTCACGCTAGGTAATTTTATTAGACCGCAGTTAATTGTGCTGGTGGCGCTAGCTCTCCCGTTAGTCTTCTTTACGGGACAGCTTTCTCTGATTTCACCTGTGGTTAATATCGTTGCGATACCGATCGTTGGTTTTCTTGTGGTGCCTCTATGTTTCACTGCCTTGATGCTTGGTTTTGTTCATGAGGGAATGGCAGCTGCACTGCTTAGCACCGCCCATGGAATGATATCGTTACTAATACAGTTCATGGAGGCGCTTGCTCAGTGGGGAGCGAGCTATCTACAGATTCAGTTTTCGCAGCCAGGCATTCTTCAATTCGTTGCTTTGTTTTTTGCCGCACTATTGTTGCTACTGCCGAAGGGCGTCTGCAGAAGGGGGCTGATTGTACCCCTAATTCTGCCGTTTATACCGCTATCGAAAAGCATAGGCTCAACTAGCGAAATAGAGAATTCGCTGCGCGTCCATATTATCGATGTTGGGCAGGGACTCTCCGTGATCGTGCAAACTGCTGGTCATACCTTGCTCTTTGATAGCGGCGCGAACCTCAGTCCCGATTTCAATATCGGTTCTGCCGTCGTCGTACCTGCGTTGCGAGCTTTGGGAATAACAAGACTCGATACTGTTGTTATCAGTCATGGTGACAATGATCATGCGGGTGGGCTTAGTGGTATTCGAGGCCAAATGGCGATAGACGAAATCATAGCGAACGCGACAGATGTCGACCCCGATGTCGAGGCGACCCTCTGCGATACGGTCAGTGACTGGAATTGGGATGGGGTCGAATTTCGCTTTCTGCAAACCGGTTTAGACTTTCCCGATGAAAACAACAATTCCTGCGTGTTGCAGCTGAGGTTCTCAGGCGTTGCTATCTTGCTACCGGGAGATATAGAAAGGGAGGCCGAGTTGCAATTAGTCCTGCGCTACGGCGATGAACTTGCCAGTACTGTGTTGCTTGCGCCCCATCATGGCAGCATCAGCTCCTCCAGCTACGGATTACTGAAAAGGGTTAGACCCGACTACGTTATTTTCTCGGCGGGTTACCATAATAGCTTCGGTCATCCTCACGAGACAGTGGTGGCACGCTACGGGGAATTCTCCACCGAGATGCTGACTACCTCGAGGACGGGCATGGTTAGCTTCGATTTTGGCGTCGGCGCACTTTCAGCCCCAGTTAACGTCAAAGCCCAGATATATCGGGAGCAAAATATCCGATATTGGCGTTAATTAGACTCGCCAGTGATGCCGATAAGCTTTATACCCGCACAGGCCGTGTCCTGGCTTATATGATAGAGTTATCAATCGATTTTTTGGAGGAAACACGTGGTAGAGATAATTCGGGCAGGCGGCTTATTGATGTTGCCCATTATTCTTTGTTCCATCGTAGCGATCGCCATCGTGATAGAACGATTCTGGAGTCTCAGTGCGAACCGTATTACCCCCAAATACGTATTGGCGCAGGTGTGGACCTGGCTAAAAAATAGTCAATTGGATTCGAGTAAACTGCGTGAGCTTCGCCTTTCCTCTCCTCTCGGTCAGATTCTGGCAGCGGGCCTGCTCAGTTCCAAGTACGGCCGCGCGGCGATGATAGAAAGCATCGAGCAGGCGGCAGCTCAAGTTATTCATGATATGGAGCGCTACCTGAACACGCTGGGCACTATCGCCGCGATTACACCCCTGCTTGGCCTTTTGGGCACGGTGGTGGGCATGATTCGTGTGTTTAGCGAAATCATGCTGCAGGGCACCGGAAACGCGAACGCCCTCGCCGGCGGTATTTCCGAGGCGCTTATTTCGACAGCAGCAGGACTCACCGTCGCTATACCCACGTATATGTTCCACCGATTCTTTACGCGAAAGGTCGATTCGCTCGTGTTGAGTCTGGAGCAGGAGTCCATCAAGCTAGTAGATGCGCTACACAGCGACCGTAAAGTCGAGGTGAGGTAGTCGGCGCCTGGCGCTACTAACTATAGAGAGTAGACTGGAATTTGAAATTTAACCGAGCCAAACGCGAAGAACTCGCCATTAACATGACGCCACTCATCGATGTGGTGTTTCTGTTGCTGATCTTCTTTATGGTAACCACAACATTTAGTCGCGAAACGCGCTTGCTGGTTAACCTGCCAGAGGCGAATGCAGAGGCAGCGGAGAGTAATCCTGCGCAGATCGAAATATTAGTAGGCAGAGATGGCAGCTACTCGATCAATGGCCGTGCGCTAATTAATTCGAGGCTGGAAACACTAGTGCAGGGCTTGGAGATAGAGTCCGGTGGAGATCGCAGCCTGCCGATTCTGCTGATAGCCGATGCGGAATCTACTCACCAATCGGTGGTCACTGCGATGGATGCAATAGGGCAGTCGGGCTTTATGCGACTCAATATAGCCACGCAGCGACCGCAGGAACTTGAACAGGCGGGCGCCGACCGAACTGACCAACTATGAGCGATTCGAATCAAGAGATAGGTAAGGAAGAAAGCTGGCAGCTCTATAAGCGCTTGTTCGCCTATATGTTGCCCCACAGGATAATGTTCGCTACCGCGATGTTGGGCTATATCATCTTCGCACTTACCGCTCCCGCGGCGACTTGGTGGCTTGGCTGGACCGTCGATGCCATCACCACTGGAGACTATGCTGACCTGCGCGTTATCAGCCCATTGGCCTTCATCGGCCTGGCGGCGGTTCGTGGTGCGGGCGGCTTCATGGGCAGCTATTTTCTCGCCGGCATTTCGAATCATGTCGTTCACAAGCTGCGCTGCGAATTGATCGATCGGCTTATTCGCTTGCCTGCGAGCTACTTCGATAACAACTCCTCTGGGCGTCTTGTCTCGAAACTGACCTACGATGTCATGCAAATTACCGGTGCTGCGAGTAACGCGGTTGCGGTAGCGGTGCGCGAGGGCTTCACAGTCATTGGCCTGCTCGCTTATCTGATGTACATGGACTGGAAGCTGAGTCTTACCTTCCTGATTATCGCGCCGGTGGTTGGCAAGGTCGTGTCTATCGCCTCGAAGAAGTTCCGTCGCTATAGCACGCAGATGCAAGACTCGATGGGCGATGTCACGCAGATAACGAACGAGACTATAAAGGGGCATCGAGTTATTCGCACGTTCAATGCCGAGGACTATGTCAGCGACAAGCTGTCTGCGGCGAGCGAGAAGAATCGCGTACAGAACATGAAGATGGTGCTAACGCGCAGCGCCAGCACGCCGCTGATACAGTTGATCGTCAGCATCGCGATCGCTATCCTGGTGTGGTTCGCTATGTCCCCGAGTTTCTTTGCGAACAACTCCCCGGGTGATTTCGTAGCCTTTCTAAGCGCTGCAGGTCTTCTGGCGAAGCCTATCCGACAGCTTACGCAGATAAATGCGGTGATCCAGCGCGGGCTTTCCGCCTCCGCCAGCATCTTCGGTCTGCTAGACGAAGACATCGAGCGCGACACCGGTAGCGAGTTGCTACCCCGAGCAGAGGGGCGAATCGAATTTAAAGGGGTTAACTTTTCCTATAAAGATGGCGTAGAGACTCTGATAGATATTAATTTCGTCGCCGAGCCAGGTCAGACTATTGCATTGGTTGGCAAGTCCGGCAGTGGCAAGTCGAGCCTGGTAAGTCTCATTACGCGATTCTATGAATATCAGCAGGGTGAGATATCCCTCGACGGCGTTGTTCTCAAAGACATCAAGCTGCAAAGTTTACGCGAAAATATTTCTCTCGTTACGCAGCAGGTCGTGCTGTTCAACGGCACGGTTGAGGAGAATATCGCCTATGGCGACGATGTCATCGATCGTGAGAAGGTGACTCAAGCGGCGCGGGACGCACACGCTATGGAATTCATAGAGTTGCTAGCTGAGGGAATGGATACACCGGTAGGCGACGACGCCGTCCTGTTATCCGGCGGCCAGCGTCAACGCATAGCCATAGCTAGAGCATTATTAAAAGATGCGCCTATTCTGATTTTCGACGAGGCAACTTCGGCGCTGGATTCCGAATCGGAAATGCATATTCAAGATGCGCTTGATACGCTGCGAAAGGGAAGGACGACTTTTGTAATCGCCCACAGGTTGTCTACGATTGAGAATGCAGATTTGATTTTGGTAATGGAAAAGGGAAGAATCGTAGAGTCTGGAACTCACGAAGAATTGCTTGCCAAGCAGGCCAATTACGCAAGACTTCATGCTAATCAGTTTTCGGAGAATCCCGCGGCAACCACAGAATGAGTTTTCTAGAAAAGGCTTGGCATAAGAAGGCAGGGTGGCTAGTTTTGTTATGGCCGGTGTCTGCGCTGTTTCGATTCATAGCAAAGCTGCGTCGAATGCTGCAGCAGCCAAAGACCCGACCCGCCTATCTCAAAGTCCCGCTGCTGGTAATCGGCAATATCACCCTCGGCGGTACTGGCAAGACACCGTTGGTAATCACTCTCGCCAAGGAACTACAGAAGCAGGGCTTCAAGCCAGGCGTCATCAGCCGCGGCTTCGGTGGTAATGCGCCTAGCTATCCGCTAGCAGTCGATGGCGATACGAATGTAGCGGAGTCCGGCGACGAGGCGTTTCTTATTGCCGAGAAGACCGGGTGCCCGGTGTACGTCGATCCGGATCGCTGTGCCGCATTACAGGCCTTACTGGAAGTAGAAGATGTCGATGTCGTGTTGAGCGATGACGGTTTGCAGCACTACAAACTGTATCGCGATCTTGAGATCGTCGTGGTGGATGGTCAACGACTTTTCTCCAACGGTTTCTGTCTGCCTGCCGGGCCTTTAAGAGAGCCTGTTAATAGATTGCGTGAAGTCGCACATGTCGTCGTGAACGGCAAGGCAGTCGAGGATTTGCCGCAGCTTATTGGCGCGAGTGCCATGAGTCTGGAGCCGCGTTCCCTGGTCAACCTGATCAGCGGAGAGAAGCGACCCTTCGGTGGGGCTCCGTTTAATATGGGCAATACCGTGCAAGCAGTTTCGGCATTGGGCAATCCGCAGCGTTTTTACGACCTGCTGGAACGCCTGCCTTATCAAGTGCAAACCTTCAGTTTTCCCGATCATCACAATTTTAGCGCCGTGGATTTTGAGCAGCAAGGCATTGATGAGCATCAACCGGTCGTAATGACGGAGAAGGATGCGGTAAAATGTCGAAAGTTCGCCAAAAACAATTTTTGGTATCTATCGGTAGAAGTGAATCTCGAGAGTCAGTTTGTTGAGCGTATCGTTACAGACCTGCGCAAAGTCTCCGCTCTTTAGAATCAACCCCTTAGACTAAAAACTGTAGCTGGTTTGTTATCTTCGCGGATGCGAAGAACCAGGAGACTTCCCCATGCTCGACCAAAAGCTTTTAAGTATTCTCGCTTGCCCCGTTTGCAAGGGTGATTTGCAATACGATCAAGTAGCGAAGGAATTGATCTGTCTGCCGGACGCCCTGGCATTTCCGGTGAGAGACGACGTCCCGGTCATGCTGAGTAACGAGGCGAGGGAATTGACC
>CAXBLN010000056.1:0-21626 GCA_963976555.1 uncultured Gammaproteobacteria bacterium | reverse complement strand
CGAATTTCGGCCCCAGCGCCGATTTCGTCAACCCCTCAACGCCTCTAGAAATCGATGGGGTCCTGTACGCTAATATCGCTAGTACCCGCAACGTTGTGGCGATAGACGCCAAGAGCGGCCAGGTGCTGTGGCTTTGGCGATCCGATGAAGGGGATCGATTCGACCATGCTCCGCGTAAGGGTGCTGGCCGCGGAGTCGCCTTCTGGCGCGATGGCGATGTGGCGCGGGTAATAGATGTCACGCCGGGCTACCAGCTTGTGTCGCTTGACGCCGATACCGGCATTCCCGACCCAGATTTTGGTGAAAACGGCATCGTGGATCTCTATCAAGGCCTGCGCAACGCCGATGACCCCAGATATCCCTATCCCGATATAGGTTTATCTGCTCCTCCCCTGGTCATGAACGACGTCATCGTAGTAGGTGCGGCGCACAGAACCGGTGGACGGCCGCGTTCCAAATTTAATACCAAGGGCGATATTCGCGGCTTCGATGTTCACACTGGCGAGCTGCTGTGGACTTTCCATACTATACCCGAGCGAGGCGAGGTTGGGTTCGAGAGCTGGCTCGACGAAGGTGTAGAATTCACTGGTAACTCAGGTGTCTGGGCTCCCATATCCGGCGATCCAGAGCTGGGCATAGTCTATCTTCCGGTAGAGGACCCCACGGGTGACTACTACGGCGGCGATCGTCCTGGCGCTAACCTGTTCTCCAGTGGCTTGGTCGCTCTAGATATCAAGACCGGTGAGCGGAAATGGCACTATCAGTTCATTCATCACGACATCTGGGACTGGGACGTACCATCGGCGCCGCTACTTGCGGATCTACCCAACGGCCGCAAAGTCGTCATGTCCGTAACGAAGCAGTCTTGGGTTTATACCTTCGATAGAGAGACTGGCGAGCCGGTATGGCCCATCGTTGAGCGACCGGTTCCCGCTGGCGATGTGCCCGGAGAATGGTATTCGCCTACCCAGCCGTTTCCGACACGTCCGGCCGCATTCGATAGACAAGGCTTCGGCGAAGACGACCTGATCGATTTCACGCCGGAGCTTCGTGCCATGGCGCTAGAAGCGATCGCAGACTTTCGTCTCAGTCCCACTATCTATACACCGCCATCACTGGCGGATGCACCTGACGGCACACGCGGCCTGTTAAGCCTGCCATCATCTACAGGTGGTTCAAACTGGGAGGGCGCGGCTCTCGATCCCGAAACGGGAATCCTGTATGTGCCATCCCGAACGCAGTTACAGGTATTGGCGCTCGCCAAGAATCCAGATTCAGACATCGCTCTGAGTCAGGGCTTCGGCGTTCGAGTCCCGCGTATTCAAGGCCTCGAGGTGGTTAAGCCACCTTATGGCCGTATCACGGCTATCGATATGAATACAGGCGATCACCTCTGGTGGGTTGCAAATGCAGACACTCCAGATCGAATAAAAAATCATGCCTTGCTCGAAGGCGTGGATATTCCGCGTACGGGTGTGCCGACTCGCTCAGGCATCTTTGTAACCAAGACACTGCTACTACAAGCCGAAGGTACTGGAGCGGCTGGAGCCAGCCCGATCTTTCGTGCCATCGACAAGACTAGCGGCGAGATCGTTGGCGAATTGAATCTGCCATTCAATCAAACCGGTTTACCTTTTACCTATGAGCATGAAGGAAAGCAATATATCGCTATGTTTATCGGTGGCGCTGGAAATCCAGCTGAGTTGATCGCATACGCATTGCCTGATTAATTTACATAGTTCGGTAGTTAGGATCAGATCAGTGTTTCGGTGGTTTGTTCGGCGTCAAGAAGGGAAGTATTGAGAGGCCTGTAAGGGCTTAACTGTACTTCCTTTTGTACTTCTGGCTATTTGAAATGAATTCTCGTTATTATTTTGTGCTCATTTCACAAACTGCAGTCTTTTAGGATTGAGGCATGAATTATCTGAAGGTAGAGAGATGCATCTGTTTCCCAATCTAGCTCGGCAGCAATTTCATTGTCCCGCCAATCTAAATGGTTGAGCTAATTGCTTATGTGATTCGAAAAAGTGCTCATCGTTCTGCGGCGGCCGCTTTCGCCAGCAAGAGCAAAATTTGTCAATGCTATCAAGTTGAAGGAATCCCTCAAAGAAATTGCACCTTTGATTGAATTGACTGCTCAGCTACGTAGAATCAATGGCAACTACGAAGTGAACGATAAAGACAGTGAGTGGAGACTTCCTCAGAGTGGCGCGAAAATATACACACGTTATCCATCAAGTCCTTAGGAGACAGCCTTGACTACTTCCTCGTCATACCCCAAACCTCGTGCGCTCTCGATAGTGATTGGCCTGATCGGCGCTCTAATGTTGTGGCAGGGGCTGTTGCTAATGGCGGCGGGTGGTTCCTTCTACTATGCCTTCGCCGGCGTCGTTCTAATAGCCAGTGCCGTTTTTCTCTTCCGTGGTGAGGCGCGAGGTGCGAGGCTCTACGGAGCTTTCCTGCTTTTCACTTATATCTGGGCGCTGTATGAATCGGGTCTGGATGCCTGGGCATTAATGCCGCGCGTCGCCATGTTTACGGTTCTGGGTCTGTGGTTTGTGCTTCCTAGAGTTAGAAGAGGCTTATTGCAATCCGAGCCTGCGCCACTATTTCAGCAGCGATCGACTCAGGCAACTTTGGGGGGGCTGGCTTTATTGGTCGTCGCCTTGTTTATCAGCAGTGGGTACGAGGTTGGCACTCCTTCTGCGTTGGGTTCCGGGCAGGTTAACAATGCCACGGGAGAATGGTCTCACTACGGTGCCTCCAAGACTGGCACTCGTTACGCCGCCACAGATCAGATAAACCTTGAGAATGTAGGATCATTGGAGAAGGCGTGGGAGATTCGCACCGGGGTTCCCGGCGCGTTCAAAGGCACGCCCATCCAGATCGATGATGGACTCTATTTGTGCACTGGGCAAAACATAATCCTCGCGCTAGACCCAGATAGCGGTGAAGAGCGCTGGCGATTCGACCCGGATTTGCAATCGCCGAGGATCGGTTTCTGGGATACCTGCCGCGGTGTTACCTATTACCAGAGCCCACAGTCAAACCCTGGTGCCGAGTGTGCAGAGCGTATTTTCACCGCGACAACAGATGCGCGCCTGATCGCTGTCGATAAAAATACAGGAATACCCTGCAGTGATTTCGGCGCCGATGGGGAGATTAGTTTACTAGACGGCATGGGGGAGGTAGTACCTGGCTTCTATTTCGTGACTTCACCACCCACTATTGCCAATGACGTCTTGGTGTTGGGTGGTTGGGTGCTAGACAATCAGATGACCGACGAGCCTTCCGGTGTGGTGCGTGGATTCAACCCCATGACTGGAGAATTGGTTTGGGCTTGGGACATGGGCCGGGAAGATAGAGCAGGGCTGCCTTCCCCGGGGGAGAACTATACTCGCGGTACGCCCAATGTATGGAGTCTAACCAGCGCCGATGAAGAGCTTGGTCTTATCTATGTCCCAACAGGCAATGCCACTCCCGATTACTTCGGTGGGCATCGTAGCGAGGCCATGGAAAAATATGCAAGCTCAGTGATCGCGCTCGATGCGCGAACGGGTCGCGTAAGATGGAGTTTTCAAACAACCCATCATGATATCTGGGACTATGACGTACCGGCGCAGCCCACGCTTGTAGACATTCCTATCGATGGGATCATTCGCAAGGCCGTTATCGTGCCTACCAAGCGCGCGGAGATATTTCTCCTGGATCGAGAGACAGGTGAGCCCATCGCAGAAGTTGCGGAGCTGCCGACACCGCAGACTGATATTCCTGAAGAATACACCGTGCCTACTCAGCCGTTCTCAGTGGGCATGCCTTCCTTCGCGGATAAACTCCTGACAGAAGCGGATATGTGGGGTATTACGCCATTTGATCAGGCCGCATGTAGGCTGCAATTTAAGCGTATGCGCTACGATGGTCCGCTCACGCCTCCCACTACGGGGCATGGTTCACTCTATTATCCTGGAGTCGCTGGAGGAATGAACTGGGGCAGTGTTGCCGTGGACGAGGTAAACAATTTGATGGTGGTCAATACTATGCACAACCCATCGGTTGTGCGATTAATACCCAGAGAAGATGTTAGGGAAAATGAGGGCTTCGGCATAGGTGGGGCTCAATCCGGCACTCCTTACGCGGTGTTTTCTTTTTTCTTCCTTTCGCCGCTTTTTGCACCTTGTCTTGAGCCTCCCTATGGAGAGATGGCTGTCGTGGATCTCGCTTCGCAAGAACTTCTGTGGCGACGACCACTGGGCACCGGGAAAGAACAGGGGCCTCTGGGCATTCCCAGCAGATTACCTCTTCCCATGGGCATGTTCTATAACGCTGGATCTATTGTTACCGGCGGCGGGTTAATCTTCAATGCGGGCGTTGTGGATAGCACTGCCCGTGCTATCGATGTATACACCGGAAAGGAAGTCTGGACGGATGCTTTGCCTGGTTCGTCGACTGCCACCCCGATGAGCTATGTAAGTCCAGCCACGGCTAAGCAATATGTCATCGTTACTGTGGAAGGCGGCGGCGGAGGATTACAGCTCGAGACGGCGGCTGACGATGAAGCTACTAGCGGTGATGTTCCAGGTGGCTATGTAATTGCCTATAGTTTGAAAGATTGAGTTGGGTGGCTGCCGGTATGCTAATAATCAAACTGAGCGATCTATCGAAGTTCAGTTTTATGTTCAATTATTTTTTTAAGAGATGTGAACGACATGAAACACCTACAGATTAGGGGCTTGGCAATAACGTTAAGCAGCATTTTCTTTTTGGTATTTTCTTCAATAAGCAGAGCCGACATAGACCCGGCGCGTCTCGATGCAATCGCTGCAGACATGCAATCCCGAGTGGATGAGGAGCGCCTCTCAGGCGCCGTGATAATGATTGCTCAGGATGGCAAGATTCAGACCAGCAAGACCTTCGGCTACCAGAACGTGGAGGAGCAAGTGCCTATGGAAATGGATACGATCTTTCGTATCTTCTCCATGACCAAACCCGTCACCGGTACTGCGCTGATGATTCTTCATGACGAGGGCAAGTTTCAATTAGGCGACGCGGTATCAAAATACATACCTCAGCTAGCTAATCTGCGAGTTTTCACAGAATCCGCTGCAGACGGTAGCATGCTCACTGAAGCCGCGAATCACGAGATGACAATTCAGGAACTGATGACCCATACCGGCGGCATCATGTATGTTCCTCCTCTGTCGAGTGGGCCTGTACCTCAAGCAATGATTGCAGCGGGCATCATGCGCCCCGACATAGCATTGGCGCAACAGATCGATAGCCTCGGCGAGCTTCCACTGGGCTATCAGCCAGGGACAAAGTGGGAGTACAGCTATTCCGTAGATGTGCAGGGCTATCTCGTCGAAGTCTTGTCCGGCCAGACATTCGATGTATTCCTGGAGGAAAGAATCTTCGCTCCTTTGGACATGGTCGATACCGGCTTCTTTGTTCCTGCCGAAAAAGCTCATCGTTTGGCAAGGCAGTATAATCAGGTTCCCGACGGTGGTCTTACGCGCACCGATACTGGCCAGTTCCTCTCCAAGCCAAAATTTTTCTCAGGTGGCGGCGGCCTCACCTCAACAGCTGGCGATTATATGAAGTTTGCCCAGATGCATCTCAACAAGGGTGAGTTGAATGGGGTGCGCATTCTTTCGGAAGACGCCATCGCGATCATGCGCAGTAATCTATTGCCTGAGGGTATCGACAATATTGCTAACATCTACCCCGGCAATGTTTTCGGAGTGGATTTTGCCGTGGTGTCTAATTCTGCCGCATTTAATGGCGCACCAGTGGGTACGCATTGGTGGTGGGGTATTGCCGGATCCTGGTTCTGGATTGATCCTGTCCAGAATATAGTGTTCGTGGGCATGATCCAGAACGACAATATTTTCTATTCTATCCAGACTCATGGCGCCATGCGCTCGCTACTCTATCAATAGAAACACACCTCTCTTGCAAGAGCCACTCAGAAGAGTCATGGAGAGTGCTTTCCTCGCTGTATTTTCCTTGCAGCACTATGCTTCGGGTAATCGAAGGCCGACTAGGCAGGCCAGCAAGCTGCTTGCAGCGTAGAATGCCAGAACAGCAGACATGGAAAGCTGTGCAAGCAGTGCGCCGCTGCCACCGACAATCAGAAGTAGCACGCCTATCAGCGTATTACTGACCGCAACATAATCTGTGCGGCGATTGCCATCTGCAAGATCTACTATATATATCTTGCGCCCCAGCCTGACTCCCTCGTGCGTAACGCTGAGCAGGAAGAACAGTCCGACAAGAAGTGAAGTATTCCCCGAGGGCCGGAGATAGGCAAACGCGGCGGCGAGCGCACACAAGCCAAAGGCCAGCAATGCACATCCAACAATTAGCTTGCGACTGCTTCGATCGGCTAGCTTTCCCCATATGACACCACTAATGAGTCTGGCAGCACCGCCTGCGATGACGAATGTTCCAAGATCGATTAGAGAGCTGTCTTCGCTTGATTGACCGGCAAGAATTATAAAATAGGGTGCCGCCAATCCTGAACTCATGAGCAGGCAGCGAGTTATTACAAAACGGCGAAAATTAGCGTCTGTCTTGAGGATAGCCAGACTGCTGAAGGCTTGTTTAAGCGTATTGGCACCGCCATCAGCTTCGCCTGGGTATTCCTTGATTCGTGCATAGGCGATAGCCGCACTCAGCCAACAGCAGGCGGCTAATATCAATAGCCAGATAAGCTGAGCTGACTCAGGGTGTGCCTCCAGGGTCAGGGCACCACCAATGGCAATCGTCACGAAGCCTGCCGCACTCGCGCAGTACCCTGAGAGTAGGCCACGCCGCGTCTTCGGAATAGTCTTACCGAGTACATCTTTCGAGGCGACCGAACATAGTCCCCGCGCGAGGCTGAACAGGATGAGTAGAACGGTGACCGCAACGCCGGCCGCCATTCCCGTAAGTATGGTGACTGCCCACGCCATCATCGCTATGACCAGGCCCTGGAGCACAGAACCGGTTACGTAGAACCATTTGCGTATGGCGTGCTGGCGTATATACCCGCCTATGAGCAGTTGCGGCAGCAGAGAGCCCGCTTCGCGAATGGGAACGAGTATGCCGCCAAAAAATGCTGGCGCGCCAACGCCGGTTAAGAACCAGGGAATAACGATCTTGGCGCTTGCGAGGGCATCTGCCAATTTGCTAAGAAATTGTGCTACGAAAATCGTAACGAAGTTACCCGAGACGTCCTTACAGGCTGCGCCAGATATTTCCGAGCAGACCCGAGCGTCTTCCTCATTTGCGAGGTATTCGTAGAGTCCTATTGCGGGTGCAGCCATAAAGTTGTTCACTTGCCTTGCGAAATGCGTACTATGCCCGTGTAATGAATCAGCAGGCGAATAGGGTTACGAGTGCAGGTACGCAGTAGATCACAGCCTAATGGAAAAAATTCTTCGGTTACTGAAGTGTGAGTCAATCTAAAAGTATTGCCCGTGTTTCTGCTTGAGATTGGACAGCAGCGAAAATAGCTCATATTCTGCGTCTACTTGTCTGGCGGATTAATTTTAAGGAAACATTGATGTTAGGTAAATCGGTTCTCTGTATTTCTGCCCTACTTTTCATGGCCTACGGTCTTGTGAGTGTAGTTTCGCCCGAAATTCCCGCTGGGTTTGCCGGGCTAGAGATGCCCACTGGAGATGCCTACGCTGAGATCGGCGCGATGTATGGTGGCCTGCAAACCGGTATCGGTTTGTTCTGCCTGTTGGCGTTGCTTAGACCCGCTTTTTACCAGTCTGGCCTCGTGCTACTGCTTATTGGTATAGGAGTATTAGCGACGGCTCGCCTCTATTCTTCGATGTCCGCACCTGAACCAGTAAGCCTCTATACGATTGGAGCAATTGGCTATGAATTCCTCACTGCACTATTGGCAGGCGTTGCATTGAAATACGAGGAGTATCACAAGCAATCTAGATCGTAGTAGAAAGCGTATAGAACAGAATGGTTGCCAATGGCAAGAAGACCGAAACCGATAGCATTAAGAATTCCTACTGATTAGGAATTTGGAATAGAAGATATAGCCAGAAACTATACTACCCCCTCCAAAGCGTCTAATCGAATAACATGACACAACACGAATACATATTTATAGCCGTATCGATAATTCTTGGTCTGGCTATCACTCGCCTACTCCACACGGCTGCGATGATCACTCGCGCCCATGACAGAGTTGTCTTCGACTGATCTTCTGCTCTTTGGGCATTCAGTGTCTTGATTTACATTCTGCAGTTGTGGTGGGTCGGCTGGGGCCTACGAATAATAGAAGACTGGACGTTTCTCGATTTCATGGTTCTGGTATTTGGTTCGATTTTCATCTACGGGGCTGCGGAGATGGCGTTGTCGGCTCCCGAAGAGCAGATCAATATGCTAGAGGAGAGTCAGCAGTTCGGTCGCTTGTCTGCGCTCTTTATGCTGCTGTATTTTTTGGTTGGTCCCTACGTAAATATCATTATGTACAACAGGCCGCTGTTGCCTTCTATATTGTTTCCTTCGGTCGGAATTATTCTAATGATTCTAGTTATCGTGTTTCCGAATCGCTTCAAAGTCTTGTCCCTAATCTTCGCGCTGTATTCCATGTTGATACTTTTTCTGACTGTTTGATCAGGGTCGAGTCAGTCTGAGCCTTGAGTTATCATTATCTGAACAAAATGTGAACCAATTGCACCTATTATTCGTTGTATTTAATTCAACTTGAAGAGGCAAGAGAATTATTATGACGAACGAATTGATCGAACGAGATATTGCCGCAGTATTTTTCGATGGCGAGAAGCTTAGTGATGCGATCGAAGCCTTACTCGCGGCAGGAATCGAACGAACAAAGCTCAGCTTACTCTGCACTGAGGATGCCGTTAAAGAGCGACTACAAGCTGATTACAAATGCGTAGCTGGGATAAAAGACGAGGGGTCAGTGATCCGCTATGTCGAGAACGAGGGCACGCCCAGCACTGTTTCATCTACATTCGGTGGGTTGTCATTAGCGGCTACCGCAGTTGGAGGGGGCGCGATCATCGCCTCGGCAGGCATCTTTGGCGGAGCGGTTGCTGTCGCTACTGCGGCGAGCGTAGTAGTTGGTGGAGTCGGTGCACTCGCGGGCGCTGCCATCAGTCAGACCGATGCCGATGCGCTGCAGAGTGAACTGGATGCTGGCCATATAGTACTGCTTGTGCGAACTGGCGAAGATCGCTTGAAAGACGAGGTCGTCGCACTACTTGAGGATCACTCGGGAGTAAGTGCGAGAGTGCTGCAGCCGGCATAGCAACAGCCATGGGATACGGTAAAGTCGATGAAAGAGCCAGATCAAAGAATACGAGATGCAATAGTAGATGCGACAGAGGCAAGAGGGCTGGCCTATGCGCCTTACTCTGGGTTTAAGATGGGTGCTGCGGTGGTAACAGACAAAGACCATGTATTCAGAGGGTCTCTGGTAGAGAACGTTTCTCTTGGTCTGTCTATGTGCGCAGAACGCGCCGCGCTATTTGCTACAGTTGCTAATGAATCAGGCAAGCCAGAGATTCTTGCTCTCGTATCGAAACCGACTTCCGGCGAATTGACCTGGCCCTGTGGTGCTTGTCTGCAAGTGGCTCTCGAGCTTGGGGGAAGAGACCTGATCGTTGCTGTTTCCGATGGCCGCAGGCAGGAGACGGCGAGGCTCGGGGATCTGACTCCGAAAATGCCTAAGAAGAATTAGATCAATCGAGATTAACAAAGAGTCTTTAAATCGGTTCTGAGAAACTTCTCATTTTTCAGATTAGACCCAGTCACTGGTGCCGCGACTAGACAATGGTCGGGCAGCCAAAAGTACTTACCTCTAGACCATGTCCGCCAGATGCTTGGCTTCACCCAGGAAGTCGTTCCACACCGCTCCATGACAACCGAGCGTATCGATAGCTTCATGGAGTTCAGGCCCGCTTATCTTATTGGCGTCACGTAGCATATACAGTTCTGCACATCTATTGGCGCGATACAAAGAAACAGCGAGCGCCGATTTCGGCTCGGTAGTCTGCTCGTAAAGAGCCGACCAGAATCTCTCCGGCAGCTTCCATTCCCGCGCTATGAAATAGGAAATATCGCGGGACATCTCCGACATCATCTCCTTAAACGCCATGCTGCCCGGCTCCCCCTCGATAATCCCGTCGCTGAAGGCATCGTTCAGACAATTGAAGATAATGATCTTACCCACGTCGTGAATGAGGCCCAGAAAATGCCCGGAAAACTCTTCCTCACCCTGTTCCTTGGCAAAGCCACGGCAAATGACGGCGGTCTGCAGGGAGTGAATCCAAATTTGACGACCGAACATCTTGTAATAGATCGGTTTATGAGGGCGCATTCCTTTCATCATGACGGAACTGGCGATGTTAGAGATTCCAGTCACACCCATGCGTTTGATTGCTTCTTTCAGGTTCTCTGCCTTGGTGCGAGTAAGATACAGTGGGCTATTCACGATGGCGAGTACGCGGGTCGCCAGGGCCGGATCCTGATCGATAAGCGCGGCGAGTTCTTCGAATTCTACATCCTCATTCTCTATCAGTTCCAATAGCTTGACCTGAATGATAGGGAGCGGAGTGATATAGCTGCTTAAATTTTTGGGGTCGTTCAGAATCTTACGCACATTGGCGGCGGCCTGTTCTTCGATAGGATTCATCTCGACATCCGCACTGTCGAACATGGCGTCATAGAACGCCGTGCGCAAGTCATAAGCGCGTATTGATGTTCCTGTGCTGTCTAACATATATTTCCATCTGCGAAATTGAGATTGTCACTAAGCCAAGTTCAATTTTTTGCACTCTGTCTCAGATGCTCAGTTGAAATACCATTGCTTCTCGTGGATTACGACATAAAGTTGAAAACACTTGAGAGACCGTGGGCAGGTATCCGAGCAGGTAAAACGCTTCGGAGATTGGGAAAGTCCAGAATCCCGCCGGCGTAATATGCGCCTTTTTAGTATCGTCTAAAGATTTAGGCGCGTTAATGCACAATCAGCATTTTAAGCGCCTCACGCTCAAGTACTGGTTTACAAACAGCCTTGAGCTTATACACTGGTAATTCGAAATCCCATCGCAGACATACAGTCAGATGGGCTAGGCAATAGCCAATACATGGATTCTGGCATTGATAAGAACAACAGTCTTCGCGATTAGTTTGCTACTCTGTCCCCTGTTGAACGCAGCGGAGCGTGACAGTAGTGCGTTGTCCGTCCTCGCCGAAAGTATTTTCAGACCCGAAACTGCTCGAGTTTGGCATGGCCCTGCTGAAAAGCACAATTTCGCTCCTGCGCTTGCATACACAGCGCCTTTTCCTCCCTTCGAATGGCGCAATGGAGATTTTAGCGAAGGTGAAGTTTGGTATGAATTTGAAGTGGACCCACAGGAAATTCCAGATGGGCTAACCGGCATCCTGATCACCCGCGTCTACTTGACCGCCGACATCTACCTCAACGAAGTACTCGTCGGTAGCGGTGGCACCATGATTCCTCCCATGGCGAAGAATTCGCATCGGCCATTATATTTTTCGATTCCGCAATCGGCTTGGTCGCAGGGAAGCAACAATATACGGATTCACCATAAGTCCTACCCTGATATGGGTTACGTCGTCGACGTGCTTGTTGGCAGCGATGCAGAACTAAGACCGCTTTATGAGCGGCGAAATTTTCAGCAGCAGAGCATCCCCAAGGTTCTCTTCGTCGTAGAAATTCTTGCAGCATTTATCCTGTTTTTTATCTGGTATCTGGACCGAAACGAAAGTCATTATCTGCTCTTCGCATTTTCTCTAGTGATGATATCAATATTCACGCTGAATCAGTTTTTGATCGATACCATTATTCCGCACAGAATTTGGCTTGTTCTGAACAACACATCTGTTGATTGGTGGGCAGTTTCGCTTATTGTTTTCGTGAACAAGAGGCTTGGGGTCGATATAACACCAATACGGTATGCACTAGTAGGCTATGCGGTCGTAGCACTAGCTTTCTACATGTCATTGCCGTTGAATCGCCTTCCTGGCTCGGCACTGTTTCATGCCGTCAGCATGCTACTGATACTCATGAATATTGTGTATATCGCATTGCGAGCTGACACGAGGCAAGCCTTGCCCTATATAATTTTCTTTGCCTCGCTTCTGTTGATGGCCTTGCACGATATTCTGATGCAGTCGGGCATCTGGATAGTGCGCTGGATTGATGGACGCTTCATTCTATTCTATGCTGCACCCTTGGCCTGCTTCCTGGTATTTGGAAAGCTGATTCGAGAGTTTGTTAATGCAGTACAGGCGTCTAAACAGCATGCAGCTAATCTGGAAATGCATATCAACCTGACAAAGCAGGAGCTTGAAGAGCAGTACGAAAAGCTGAATACGATCATTGAGAATCAGGCCATAACGAAGGAGCGGGAAAGAATATATCGCGATCTGCATGACGATGTTGGCGCTAAGCTGCTTTCACTTTTCTATCGTGCTAACGATTCGCGTTTGGAAGTGCTGGCTAGTTCGGCATTGGAAGACCTTCGTGACATAGTGTCTCGAAAGACGCTAAATGGTGAGCTGCTGGAAACCGCAGTGAAGCAATGGCAGAGTGAAGCTGAGGATCGCGTTCGAGACCATGGAATTTCTCTGAGGTGGAAGAGTGTCGATATAAGCGGTAAACACCACTTGGACGAGAGGCAATATACTCATGTCAAACGCATGTTACGCGAGGCAATTAGTAATGCAATGCGGCATAATAAGGCATGCTCGGAAATAGTTATTAGTGTCGCCGTCGAGGCTGAACGATTGACTATTGAAGTAAGCAACGATGGGGTCGTCGGCGATGCAGGCCAATGGCAGCATGGTCGAGGGATCAACAACATGAAGATCAGGGCGCGCGAACTCGCCGGTGAATTCCGAATTTTCAGCGACGAGCCCGGATTTGTAAACCTGATTTGGTCCCTGCCGCTGGGTAACTAATAAACGGAAAACCCTAGTCCCTGCAGTTTCTTCTATGCTACTGAGCTTCTCTACTTATGCTATCTGTTGATAAGACGGCGGGTGTCCACTGAGTTCTAGATCTCAACCGCAACCTTGTAAGTGGGGTCTTCGATAATATTCACAACGATGATTTTCTCTGCATTCTTGAGCAGCTGTCTGCAGTCAGGACTAAGGTGCCGCAGGTGTATCTCCTTGCCCGCCTTGGAGTATCTTTCGGTGATCTTGTTTAGCGCTTCTATACCTGACATATCATTCACGCGACTCTCTTTGAAATCTATGATCACGCTATTGGGGTCATTCATGACATCGAACTTTTCTGCAAATGCCTGTGCCGAACCGAAGAACAGCGGGCCATAGATTTCGTAGTGCTTGATGCCGGAATCATCTACGTATTTTCTGGCGCGAATACGTTTGGCGTTTTCCCAGGCGAACACCAGCGCAGAAATAATTACTCCGATCAAGACGGCCAGGGCCAAGTTGTGGAGTAGAACCGTGATTGCCGCCACCAAAAAACCGACGAGATTGTCGCGGTTTGGCATTTTACCAATCGCTCTTACACTAGCCCATTCGAAGGTGCCTATGGCTACCATAATCATTAATCCGGTCAGCGCCGCGATAGGCATCTTCTCAATATACTCAGCTGCAAACATGATGAAGACAAGTAACATGATCGCCGCGACGATTCCCGACAACCGGGCCCGAGCGCCGGAAGAGATGTTAATCAGGCTCTGACCTATCATGGCGCAGCCACCCATGCCGGAAAAGAAACCAGTGACGAAATTTGCCAGACCCTGGGCGACTGCTTCCTTATTACTCTTGCCGCGAGTCTCCGTGATCTCATCTATCAGGTTTAGAGTGAGCAGGCTCTCGATCAGGCCGACTCCTGCCACGATGAAAGCATAGGGGAATATGATGCTAAGCGTCTCCAGACTGAAGGGTAAATCGGGTATATGAAAAGGCGGGAAGCCCCCCTTTATGGAACTAATATCCCCCACGTTGCGCGTGTCCATATCGAAGCCGAGCACAATCGCTGTCACCACCAGTATGGCAACGAGAGATGCGGGTACTGCCTTGGTAAATCTTGGTAGTCCCCAAATAATTGACATGGTTAGTAAGACCAAGCCTAGCATCGTGTTGAGCTGTGGGCCTGTCATCCAATCGAGTTGGCCATCGGCGCCCATTACTTTGAACGAAGCCATCTGCGCAAGGAAGATAACGATGGCGAGTCCGTTAACGAATCCGAACATCACCGAGTGAGGAACCAGGCGAATAAATTTGCCCAGCTTCAAGAAGCCGGCAGCCATCTGAATAATGCCGGCCAGTATTACCGTTGCAAAGATATACTCAACGCCGTGACTCTGAGCCAGACTTACGATCACTACGGCAATAGCGCCAGTTGCTCCGGAAATCATGCCGGGTCGCCCGCCGAATAGGGATGTAATCAGACCTATGCTGAATGCTGCGTAAAGTCCAGTGAGTGGGGAGAGGCCGGCGATCAGCGCGAATGCGATGGCTTCAGGGACAAGCGCAATCGATACGGTTAGACCTGATAGAACTTCGATGAGGATATTTACTTTCTTCGATCGGTTGTACAAGTTGAACAGATAATTCATATAAGTTTTTCTTGGTCCAATAGAGTGCGCCACCCCAGAGGCTTAGGGCTTCGGGTGGAAATAGTACTTAGAGTCTTAAAGGGGAGTCGATTTACAACGAACTCTTCCTAGCAAGGAAGTACAACAAGGGCGCGCACTCTACTATATTGAGCGTAGGAAGAGAACAACAAGAATAGCCGAAACAAAAATAGGATTGCACAAATGCGGCCTTGATTCGAATGGAAAGCTAGCCTCTATAAATGCCAGGGCGAATGGTCAACGTCGCTCAGAGCACAAACCATAGCTGCGAGTGATTAGCTGTCGGAGCCGGAGCCGGAGCCTGTAGCGAATTAGTGCAGGCTACAATGTCGTGTTTTCTATGAAAAGCTATAAATTACAATGCCTTGGAAGAGCATCTGCCGTCTGCGCGACAAGTCTCATGTCTCTTGGTTGATGCTCGGTTGTTTCTCTGGAGTATCACAAATAGTTAGTTCTCTCAGCAAAGCTGTAGAATAATCTGCAGCTCAGTGACAAACACTGCCATAGCGGCCAAGATACAGTCGTAGTAGTGCCAACACATTTCGCGCATTTGGTTCAAGGGCAAAGCAGTGATCGCATCAATCTTTCGACTATCCACTATCCTGTTCGGTGTCGCTATCCTCATATCGGGCCATGGGCTTCAGCTCGCCTTTATGCCGCTACGAGTTCAGATGTTAGGTTGGACAAGTGTTCAGGGAGGAGTGCTTAGCTCGCTCTATTTCGTTGGCTTTCTTTGTGGTTGCTTTGTAGTGCCAAGGTTGGTGAGTAGAGTAGGGCATATTCGCTGTTTTGCTGTTCTTACGTCCGTAATGGCTGCGTCAATTCTCAGTTTAGGTTTGTTGGAAAACTATTATTTCTGGATGCTATTGAGAGTAGTCACAGGTTTCTCAATTGTGGGCTTGTATCTGGTTATCGAAAGCTGGCTTAACTCAGAAGTTGGGAATGAAGAGCGAGGCGGTGTGTTAGCCGTGTATACAGTTGTCGTTCTCAGCTGCCTGGCCTTGGGTCAGTTGCTGCTAAATTTGTCTGCGCCGGATGGTTACACCTTGTTGATTCTGGCCGCGATGTTCATCGTGCTAGCCGCCGTACCTGTATGTCTAACTAGCTCTTCCCAGCCGAAACCGATACCCACAGCGACCTTCTCTCCGCTCTTGGTGCTTAAAACATCCAGAGCGGCGGCACTTGGCTCTCTCATCGCCGGACTGATTTCTGGTTCCATCTACGGTCTGGGTGCTATCTATGGAAGCGAAGTCGGCCTGGACGTTCGCAGCATAAGTATAATGATGGCGTTGGCCATCGCCGGTGGCGCCCTCGCGCAACTGCCACTGGGCAAGGCTTCCGACCACCTAGATAGACGCTGGGTTATTCTTGCCTGCATGGTCCTTGGCGTCATAGTCGCGAGCTTGGCTCTCATCTTGCCGCAGACGATGGCCTTTGGCGTGATGTTTCTGTTCGGTGCCAGTGTGATGCCAATCTATGCGCTCAGTTTGGCTCTGGCGAGTGACAATGCCATTGAGGGAAACTTCATGGAAGTAGGCACAGGCTTGATGATGACAAATGCGGCTGGTTCTGTCATAGGGCCCCTGGTTACGTCGCAGCTCATGTACAGATTTGGTCCCAACTATTTTTTCATCTCCAGCCTTTGTATTTTACTGGTGGGGGCTATCGCCGTAGTAGTAATGATTAGGACTAAAGGAGCAGCCAAAGACCATCCTGTCGATTTCGCTTTGGCATCTTCGGCATCTGCACAAGCTGCGTTAGAGTTGGACCCGCGTGTAGAGGATGTTGATGACGAGAAAATAGAAGTGATTGAAGAGGATGAAGGAGTTTAACCTTAAATACGCTGTCCTTTTTGAAGAAGCAATTCGATACCCATTAAGCCAATAGCGAGTTCTTGGCAATTACTCCCATGAATATCTGTTAATATGCATTGCAGAATCATCAGGCAACGCAAATGAATTCCCTTCCCTTTAAGACGCTCTCTCTTCGCCCCGAACTCCTGGCGAGTATCGCGACGCTCGCCTATGAGTCGATGACCCCGGTTCAGGCTCAGGCATTGCCCCCGCTTTTGAATGGTCAAGACCTGATCGCACAGGCCAAGACAGGCAGCGGCAAGACGGCGGCATTTGCCATTGGTCTGCTCAACAAGCTCGACGCTCAGCAATACTGCACTCAGGCGCTTGTATTGTGCCCAACTCGAGAATTAGCGGAGCAGGTAGCGGCAGAGATTCGCAGGCTCGCCAGTGCAATTCCCAATGTTAAAGTTCTGACTCTCTGCGGAGGTAAGCCAATGGGTCCGCAGTTGGCCTCGCTGCAGCGTGATCCACACATAGTGGTGGGAACACCCGGCCGGATACTAAAACATATCGAGAAGAAAACATTGCGTCTCGATGCAGTGCAGACCTTTGTATTGGACGAGGCGGACCGCATGCTGGATATGGGCTTTCATGACGACATCATGCAGATCATCGGTGAGACTTCAGAATCAAGGCAGACACTACTTTTCTCGGCTACTTATCCAGAAGGTATAAAGCAGATTAGCGGGACAGTGCAGCGCGATCCTGTCGATATCCGAGTAGAGTCGAGCCACGACAGCCCGGACATCGATCAAGTCTTCTTTAAGGTAGAGAAGGGAGAGAGGATGCAGGCTTTGTACAAAGTCATTACCCATTACCAACCGGAGTCGACGCTCGTGTTTTGTAACACGAAGCTGCAGTGCCAGCAGTTGGCAGATGAGTTGCGTCAATTCGACCTATATGCGCTTGCGCTGCATGGAGATATGGAGCAGTTCGAACGCGATCAGGTTCTCACGCAGTTTTCTGGAAAGAGCGCCTCGGTTTTGATCGCTACGGATGTCGCCGCGCGCGGCCTCGATGTCAAGGAGCTGGCTGCGGTTGTCAATTTTGACTTGAGTCGCGACCCCGAGGTGCACATTCATCGAATCGGGCGCACGGCTCGAGCCGGCAGTAAGGGGCTCGCTGTAAGTCTGTTTACTGCTTCGGATATGCGGCACCTGCAAGCCATCGAAGAGTATCAGGGCTCCCCCGCAAAAATTGCAGATTCGGCGAAGCTTACGACAGCTCCAAACTTCAAACTCTACCCTCCTATGGTCACGCTATTCGTGAACGGTGGGCGCAAGGACAAAGTGAGAGCAGGCGACTTGCTTGGTGCGCTGACGGCCAGTGGTGAAATTTCCGGTTCTCAGATTGGTAAGATTACTCTGTTCGACAAGATCGCCTACGTCGCTGTGGAACAGAAGGCGGCGGGGCTGGCTTTGACGATTCTTTCCGATGGTAAGATAAAAGGAAGAAAATTCAGAGTACGTCGCCTGCGCTAGCGGCAGTAGTTCGTGGTAATTGGCCGGCTGATAGAGCGGCACAGTAATCGCTACCGCATAAGTTGAAAATCGTTTATCGTCGTTGCTAGAGCCACCAAATAGCGTATAAAAAATCTATTCGAATACGGAGGAGTCATGATCAATTTTCGCATCTTTTCTGGTCCCAAGGCCTGGGTAACGTTGTTGTGCCTGTTCGCCATTTCATTCCCGAGCGCAGTATCTGCTCAGTCAGCGCCGCCATCCGTCGCGCCTGGCCATTGGGGTCCACTGTCCATTAGCCTGGAAGAATTCGAATATCCATACCCTGTCGAGTACATGAACTTCAGTGTCTATGGTGAAGACGTGCGTGTCGCCTACATGGACGTCGCTCCCACGGGACCGGCGAACGGGCGAGCTGTTATTTTGCATCATGGTGGGCTGTATTATGGCTGGTACTGGAGCGAACAGATAAAGGCGCTTGCTCAAGAGGGTTATCGGGTGGTGGTGAAGGATCGTCTCGGTTGGGGTAAATCTTCCAAGCCGATAATTCCCTATAGCATTAATCTGTGGGCCTCTAATACCGCGCGTTTGATGGATCATTTGGAAATTGAACAGGCCGCACTCGTGGGCCATTCCATAGGTGGACAGATGGTGACACGATTCGCCTTTCTCTATCCGCAGCGAATAACTCATCTAGTGACGGTCAATCAAGTGGGGCTGACTGATCGCCGCTCCGGTAGGGGGTTCAGACCGTTGACCGGTGAAGTCGATGCAAACCCGGATATGGATGCGGTCTATGCCAGCTTGCATCGCTGGGGATCCGAAAACTACAGCACCTGGCAGCCAAAGTTTCTGGAGCATATGCGTATCCGCTATGGTCAGAGGCTGAGCGGAGACTGGCCGCACATGGCCAAGGTGAGCCAGCTCACTAACCACATGCGAGGGATGGATACGGTAGTCAACGATTGGCAGCATATTCAGACCAAGACGCTGATTATGGGTGGCGAAGAGGACTATGAAACCTTCGCGCAGGAGGCACGACACGCTGCCACTG
Organism: uncultured Gammaproteobacteria bacterium; assembly: GCA_963976555.1. Taxonomy (GTDB): domain Bacteria; phylum Pseudomonadota; class Gammaproteobacteria; order Pseudomonadales; family Pseudohongiellaceae; genus UBA9145. The sequence continues at coordinate 2,647 of CAXBLN010000056.1, read as the reverse complement.
TTTTTCCCAACGCCGAGTTATTTCTCATCCCCAACGTGGGACACAATCCCCACGAGGAAGTACCTTCCATGGTGAGTACGGAACTGATTCGCTTCCTCGGGACCTAAATGCCTGATTCTTAGTTCCTGTTTCAATTCTATAGCTGCCCGCTGAGTTGGGCAGCTCATCTGATGGATTTATTCATATTTCATTCGGCCTTCAGCGGGCACAAAATTGCAATAAGTTGACCCTCACGCCATTATGCTATAAAAGTAGCATTGTGCTATAAAAGCTGCATGAAGACTCGATGATGGTATTCAGTGAGGCTTTCTCTTGGAATACCTCGCTCCCGCTTAATGGTGACGGTACTGAGAAAATGAAAATAGGATACTTCCCGAGCATAAAGTCTCTCCTTAGGAATTCGACACTTCGGAAGGGCCAGGTCGTTCCGCGCTATAGAATTAGGGCCGTCAAGCAGTCCAGCGATCCGTCCAGAACACTGGAGCTGGACTCGCATACGGTAAAAGACCTGGAAATATTTCAGGCTGAGGGCTCGGGCAGTACGCTTTTCGATCTCTACAATTCTACGAAGACTCAGGGCGGGGCGCAGGTTCTACGGCAGAGAATGGAGAACCCTTTCGCAGATCTGACTAGCATTACTCGAACGCAGCAATCTATTGATTACATTCTTAAGAATAGAGGGGCTTTCAGGAAAATAGGATTCTGGATCGCGGGGCGAGTGGAGAGATATCAGAGAGATCCCCTAATGTTCGTTCTTCACCAGGGACGAACCAGTTTTTTCATCGGAGCCACAGTCCTGAAGCTATTCGATAGCCATCACTATTTTCGAATCTTCAGGGGAGTCCAATTTACCAGCCTGCTGGTCAATTCCCTGCGCGAATTCCTGCTTTATACGCAAGATCATCCGCCCAAAGGCGAACTGGCTCTACTCGTCGAGGACATCAGGCAGATTCTGAGCAGGCCTAAATTTTTGGACGTACCCGATAGCGAGCTTCATGGCCGTAAATACTTGAGGATATTGCGACTAGACCAATCCTTTCGAGTCTATGAGAGAGAGCAAGTACAGGAATTGTTGCAGCTAAGCTACGAAATAGATGCGTTGCTCTCGATGGCTGATGCTACAAGCAAGTACCACTACGCGATCCCCGAAATACTCGAAGGGCCGACAAAAATCGCTGGAAGTGGGCTTATTCATCCGCAGGTAGCCAACGCAGTGGCGAACCACGTTCATCTGGATCAAGATAATCGCCTTCTTTTCCTAACCGGACCGAACATGGCGGGCAAGACGACTTACTTGCGAGCCATCTCCACGGCACTGTACTTGGGGCATCTGGGTATGGGCGTACCGGCAAAAAGCTTTGCGTTCACGCCGGTCGATAGATTGTTTAGCTCAATTTCAATCAGCGATAATGTGCATACAGGTACCAGCTACTTTCTCGCCGAGGTGCTTCGAATAAAGTCGATTGCAAGCGCCGTATCGGAAGGTCTGCGCGTCATCGCGATAATGGACGAGCCCTTCAAAGGAACAAACGTTAAAGATGCTTTAGAAGCTTCGCTGGCTGTCATAGAACGCCTCGAGGCGAAGACGAATTGTTTGTTTCTATTCTCGTCCCATCTGATAGAGTTGAATGAGGAATTTTCTCCAACAATGCGCATCCATAGGTGCTATTTCGCAGCCAAAGAAAGCGAAGGAGAACTGGAATTTGACTATCTACTGCATTCGGGAGTATCTGCTCAGCGCCTGGGGATGCGAGTACTGACCGAACAGGGTGTGTTTTCTCTACTGGATTGCTGAGTAGAAAGTGAGGAGAAGGGTGTTTTTAACCGATAATTCTATTGGATAGAGACTGATCCATCCAGAATTCTTCGAGTCGCTGAGAAAATCAAACGAATTTACTGACTTTTCATCGTCGCCAACATGTAACTCTTGCTAATCCTCGACCGACTTGGAAGACTCCTCGAAGGTTATGTGACTCATTTCTCATTTTGATCAATAAGCCAATATTTTCGAGGGAATAATACTACATAATATAGGCGGCTTCGGAGCTCTGGGGTGAGTGCAGCAATATGCCGCCTGGCGATGCTCCGACCTAATAGAACTTAATTTCTGTGCTCGGAATCTGCTCTCGTGACTAAATATAAGACGAAAATCGACGAGAAAACTGGCATTACATTTGTAGACATTACCGGCAATATTGACTTGGATGGACAAGCAGCCTTTCTGAATAGTGAGTCATATGGCGAGCGCACATCGTGCGTTGTCGCAGATATGCGAAATGCAAGTTTAGGTAGCATGACACGCGGGACAATAGTTAAATTGCTGCGCACTTTTAGACCCTTGTCAAAACCAGGCATAAGGGTTGCGTACGTATTTAACAAGGGTGAAGATTTCAGTAAAGGGAAGTTAATGCTTGCGCAGCAGGAAGTGCTCGGCTATGAGGGGAAATTTAAGCTATTCACCGATTTAGAGAAGGCGATATCCTGGGTGCAGCGGTAGATTAGAGAGGTAGATTAGAAAGATCGGAGAGATTTGTTTTTAGCCAATACTGCATGGTTCCAAACAAATCACTCCGAGTCTGAGATATCCCCACAAATCCTAACAACATAATACAGCCTCGGCGTTCACTTTGACTTTAAGGAGCGAGGC
>CAXBLN010000055.1:0-22289 GCA_963976555.1 uncultured Gammaproteobacteria bacterium | reverse complement strand
AAAGAGGGGTCTATCTTGATACGAGACCAAGTCCCGCAAACTGGTAGCCATGGAGACACATAAAGCTGGCTAGAGTTCGATGCCGTACTCTTCAGCCCTCGCCTTGGCGGTGTCTGGTTGCTTGCCCCATAAAGAGGGGTCTATCTTGATACGAGACCAAGTCCCGCAAACTGGTAGCCATGGAGCCAAACAAGGGCGTAGGACCGATGATCATGAAGTGCAATTGGCGGCTGAATAAAGACGACTAGAGTTCGATGCCGTACTCTTCAACCCTCGCCTTGGCGGTGTCTGGTAGCTTGCCATATGGGTCAATTTTGTAAACTCTTGGAAGCGCTGTGCCACTGCGTACTTCCACGATCTCCATATAGGCCTGACGCACGCCATCTTCCCCTTCAAGCGCTTCCTCATCGTGTTCCTCGGCGCTGGACGACAGCCCTGTTGGCGCGCCCGAATTCGTTTGCTGTTGCGGATAGGCAAAGATTGAATAGATTTCAGAAGTGTTCGTGCCTATCCATGTCGTCAGTTCCTGCAGGTTTTCGAAGGGTACGATTTCAGCTATCTCTGCCTGATTATTGATATCTTCCAATTCCCTGTATGCGATTATCGTCTCTATCAGCTCGTCATCCAAACCCGGTAGGAGCCGCATTGCCTCGCGGGTTGCCACATTGAGATTTACCGTGCGCGTATTTCCATAGATGGTGAATGCCGCATCCAGATTGACTCCTTCGAATAGCTCAGCGAAACCGCGTACATGAAGAATCTCTTCTACCGTGTCGAGCTCGGGGTTGTTTCGTGGTGCGTATGGCTGCTCAAGATCCATGTAGTAGTCCCTCTCGGCACCATTTAAATCCTCAAGATCGTTAAGGTCAGTCCAATCCATCCAGGCTGCGAGTAAGTCCTGAACCTCTTCCGGATCTGCGTCAATACCACCCAATCGCTTCTCGATTAAAAGCTGCATGTTTGTGCGCGGGATTCGATTGAGGTTTATCTTTCCCGCATGGTCGTAGATGCGTATGGTCATGTTCTCAGGCAATGGATAGCTTGTTTGCAGTGACTCGCCGTCGAAGCGGTAGGCTGGATTCAATAACTCGCCTTCTTCCGATTCTTCTAGCTGCTGACCGATCGGCGGCGCCATGCGCGCTAGCATCAGTTCTGCCTCCGCGAAGTTGACCGCAGCCATAAGCTGCGCCCACTCCCAGCTGGCATCTCGATTGTGGGATGCTGTCTGCGCCGATAGCCTCACCTTCCCCGCCATCGCAGTGACTAACACAGTGAGTAATACCGCCGTCCATAAAACGATAATGATGACTGAGCCGCTCTGCTTCGATCTGGTCATAGTCATCTCAAAGGCCTACATTCAGCGTGGGCCGAATGCTTCGGTGCTGATTCGCTTTTATTCCTGCTACCAGCTCGAGTTCTTCGTTTATGTCTTCATAGTCGCGGTCGGGAACAAAGCGCACATAGATGGCCAGTGGCAGTCCGAGCTGTTCGTTACCCAACCATTCATCCGTCCAGAGTTTGGTTTCCCCATTCAGGTCCAGGTAGAGAAAACTGAATTCGGCACTGTAGTGCTCCAGAATGAGGGTGGGCTCACTCTCGCTCAGACGTTCAGTTGGGTCGTCGCTGAACGCGGGTACCAGACTAAGGTAGACGCCTTCGTCCGCTACAGAATAAATCTCCCAAACCGTAAGCCCTGGATTGCGCTGCGGCGATACTGTCGACACGAAGCTAAGGTAGTCATCTTCGCCATGAAAATAGATTTCACGGCCAAGTGTGTCGAAATTTGTATAGCTGTGCGGGAATGCTCCTTGTAATGCACGATCGATCTGTAGAACCGCCAGCGCCTGATCGAGGCTCTCATCCAGCACATCGGAGTTTCTATTCCAGTCTTCGGCCACAATATAGACACCACTGCTCAACAGACCGAGCAGCAGCGCAGTCAACCCAAGGGAGAGAATAATCTCTACAAGTGTGAAGCCTTTTTCCTTAGTCTTACTCATATGCCGTCTACTGTGGAAGGTCGAATCTAATCCAGCGGCTGCCTGGGATTACTTCATCGCGCTCTCGATTAACTACTTCATAGAATTGAAACCCATATGCGCTAGCCTGTGTCCTACGTTCTGGATCATCCAACAAATCCAATGCGCGAATCTGATAGCTGTCGTCCCGCAGAATCTGCTCAACCTCTACAAATTCATTCTCCAGCAGTGCGAAATTAATCGCCGCCCGTAAGCGAGTAGCCTGCACCAGGCTTTCTTCCGAACGCCAGGAGAGCTTTTTACTACCGCCAACTAATGAGAACAGTCCGCCTAATACGAATCCAGTAATCGTGAGTGCTACGATAACTTCCAGGAGCGTAAAGCCTGTCTGTGCCTTGGCAGTAATGTTCATCGAAATTCTTCTTCGGGGTCTTGGGTTGTAATTCTTCCAGTGAATGGGTCGACATCGATCACACCCAACTGATCGGCCTGCGCGAATAGCAGGACGCCACCGGTGCTTCCTCCTTCCGGATAGAACGTCACCTCTGTGCTCGATTCGATCTCGATTTCTCTATCGGTACTGTCGCGAAAGCGAAGGGTGATGCCCGCGCCATTCCATTGAGCAACGATATTACTGGAGCTGGAGTACTCGTCTTCACGCTCCACGAGATCGCGCTCCTCTATAGATAGTACGTTGAAGCTAACGCTACTGGCCTGACCGGAGACGACGGCTGTGCGTCTGGCGTAGTTCAGCAGAGAGTTCGCCTGCCGCACCTGCGTATTGAAGGTGCGGGCTTCGAAGCCACCGATGTTCGGTACGACAAAGATGCTGGCCATGGCGATAATAGAGAGCACAAGAAGGATCTCGAGCAGCGTAAACCCGCGCTGCCTGGAGGGTACTACCAGCGCAATAGAGGACTTAGTGGCTGTTTTACAATCCGATATCGGCGTCATCTTCTTCGCCGCCACTCATGCCGTCGGCTCCATAAGAGGTAAGCGTGAATTCACGGCCATTGGACTCGTATACATACTCGTTGTCCCAAGGGTCAGTAGGCACGCCCCTGCGCAAATAGGGGCCGTTCCACGACGCCCTGTCGGTATCATTCTCAATCAGCCCATCCAGGGTATCTGGGTATTCGCCGACATCTAACCTGTAGATATCCAGAGCGGCTTCCAGTGTCGAAATTTCCGAGAGGGCAACGTCGCGCATCGCGCCCGCCTGCTGCCTAAACAGATTTGGCGCTACCATGACCGCCAGCATCGCGATGATCGCCATCACGACGAGAATTTCGATGAGTGTGAACCCTCTGTTTCTCACCGGCCTGCTCCTAAAATTTTGCTGCCTACTATGCTTCATGATTTGTGCCCTTAATTCTCTGTTTGAGCTATCAGTAAATTTTCACTAGATACCGACACTCTCGAGTAAATCCGATGCCATGTCGAATCGATCGAGTATGTCCTGATATTCTAACCCTATTTCGGAATTCAGATTGATGATCTCGGGTCGCAATACTATAAAGAGCTCGCGCCGCTCGGTGCTGTCTTGTTGGTAAGAAAACAGTCGACCCAGGACCGGGACGCGGTTAAGACCAGGGATACCGGTATTTAAATTCTCCGTATCTGTCTGGATCAGACCACCGAGCACTACGTTCTCTCCATCGCGCACCACTACTGTGGTGTTGATTTCCTGATTGTTGAACACGGGGTTATTGTTTACTCCAGCTGCACCACCGTCCACCGAGGATAGCTCCTGACGGATGATTAGGTTCACTATGCCATCGTTGTTTATCTGCGGCGTGATGGACAACACGATACCAGTATCGCGATACTGGATATTCGTCGTGGCTATGCCGCCGTTGCCGATGGACTCGCCCTGCTGAACTGGCACCTGTGAACCTATCTGGATTTCACCCTCTTGATTGTTCGTCACCGTCAACGAGGGTCTCGCCAGAAGCTGCACGTCGTTATTAATGGCGATGGCCTCCAGTGTCGCGTCAACTTGCGAGGCGCCGTCGATGAATGACTTGGTGAACAATAATCCACCCAGGCCGGCCGCCGGCAGGAAGGACGTTGACGTATCCGTCGAAATCGGATTGATTGCGCTATTTGCCGCGATGCGCGACCAGTCCACACCAAACTTGTTGGCATCGCTGAGGGTAATCTGGGCGATGACGGCGTTGATCATCACTTGCAGTGGCACCGAATCGAGCTGGTTGATAGTCGTCAGCAGCTGTCGGTAGTCTCGCGCCGTGCTTCGAATCAGCAGGCTATTCGTCGCCTCGTCGGCCACGATCTTCACGCGCAGATTTGCGGACACGGCCGTGGCTGAGTTGTTCGAAGAGCTTGTGGTCGCAGCATCGCCCTGATCCGCTTCCTGTGCACCATTTGGAGAATCAGTGTTGCCACGATTTGGCGTTACCGGCACGCCATCGCTTTCATCGATTTCGAATACTTCGGATAGCGTTTGAGCTAATTCCACGGCATTGAGATTGTTTACTTGATAATGAAACAGCTGTTCCACCTGTTCCTGTCCGTCAGCGTCCAGGATCTTTACCCAGCGCGAGATTTCATCGAAACCTCGCGACGCTGGCGCTGTGACAAGAATCGCATTGATGCGCTCTACGCCCTTTACCTGATAGGCGGGAGTAGCACCTTCGATCAGGAGTAGAATCTCGGCAAGCTCCTCTGCGACTTCCACGGCGTTAGCGTTGAACAGCTGATACAGATGAATACCCTGATTCTGAAAGGGATCTGCATCGATTAGAAATAGCAGTTCGTTAATACGCAGCAACTGCGACTCGCTGCCAGTGATGGCCAGAGTGCCATTGCCTACCAAAGTTCTAACGACGCCATCCGGTGCGAGCAGAGGCTCGATGACTTGCAGCGCTGCATCGGGAGAAATATAGGTCAGCGGAGTGATCTGCAAGATTCTTGCCGCTGTGCCCTGGCTCAGCGTTTCTGGCGTCGCGATCTCCAACGGCAGGCCTGTGGCGATCTTACGCGCGTTGTAAACATTGCCCGCCCGCTCTAGCACCACGCCTGCATCTCTGGTCAACATCCTTATCAACGGCCAGATATCAGCCTGACTCAGAGGTCGCGTTGATGAAGTACGGATGCTCACTTTGTTGTCGATAGTGGGGTCGATGACGATGCTTACGCCTAAGGCATCGGCGAGTTCTTCCAATACCAAACGCAGATCCGCCTGCTCGTAATTCAATTCGACTACATCATCGCTAAGGTCCTCTACAGGACTAGGCCCGGCTTCCCGAAATCCATCGAACTGCGGCCGTGCACCGTTTCGGTTGATCTCATCGATAATCGCCTGTTGCTCGCTCTGGTCGGTGCTGGCAACTTCGGGTATCTCAACTGCACTACTTCTGCTTGTAACGGCGCGTGAATTTGGACTGCTAGCGGATTCTGGACCGCCCCCGTTCCCAGATTGGGTATCCAACACCGCGCAGGACGAAAGCGCAAAACCTAAAAGCACGGCCGCCAGGGGCTTCTTCGTTATATTCAGACTTTGCTTAAACTTCACAATGTTCTCCGACAATTAGAAATCCACCGAATTCATGCTAAAAACAGCCGAAAGCATGGTGATGGTGATACCGCCAACTGCTATGGCGAGAATTATTATTAGGGCAGGCTGCAGAGCAGCTACCAGGCTTGAAATTTGATTGCGCACAGTCGTATCGAACGTAGCCGCCGATTTGATTAATATGTTGGCGGTGCGTCCCGACTCTTCACCCACTGCAACCAACTGATGCAGCAGTGTTGGGAATTGATTCGTCTTTTCCAGTGAGTCACCGAGACCCGCTCCGCCTCTAACGTCTTCCTCTACCTGCACAAGATGCTTAGCCAGGACTGTGTTGCCGACGACTTCGCGCGATACACGCAGCGAGCGTATTAGTGGGATACCTGCGCCCAATAGGGAGCCAAGCGTTCGTGCGAACACGGCACATTCTTTGTAGAGAATCAGAGTGCCCATCATCGGCAGCGAGAGTAGAAAGCTATCTTTCTTTAGCTTGGAAGCAGGTTCTTTATCGAGGCGTTTCCAGAAAAACACGAGCAGGCCGAGTAGAACCAAAACCAGGTAACCGTAACTCTGAATGCCGCTACTCAGGGAGAGTAGGAAGGCCGCCGATGCAGGGATCTCGGTGCCGGCATCTTCGAACATGATCGCGAACTGAGGAACGACAAAGACTAACAGCAGCACAACCGAAAGAACGCCAGTGATAAGCAGCACGATCGGATAGATCATTGCTGAGATTATTGCCTGTCTGGTCTTAGCGCTAGTCTCTAAAAATTCTGCAAGATCCGGCAGCAGTTGATCGAGGATGCCACCTTCTTCGCCAGCGCGAACGATATTGACGTACATTTTACTGAAGACTTTCGGGTGCGCCTCCATAGCCTCGGCGAGGCTCCTACCCTCTTTTACTTCCCGCAAAAGACTGACTACGAGCTCACGCATTGCAGCAGATTCAGTAATGCCTTCTAACAGGCGCAATGACCGATCGATAGGCACGCGCGCCTCGACGAGGGTGCACAAGCCGTTGGTGAAATCCAAGACATCGGATTGCGAGATGCGTTTTCTGCGAATCTTCTCGGCGGCCTCCTGAGTCTCCTGGATCTTGACCGGCGTGAGGTTCTTGCCTTTAAGAATACGCACGGCCTCGCGCTCGGTATCCGCGCTCAGCTGACCGTTCATCATCTTACCCTGAGCATCGAAGGCCTGATATTTAAAATACAATGCGCTCATATCGCTCGAGTCACTCGCACGACTTCCTCCGGTGTAGTTAATCCGTCAGCCAATTTTTCGAGCGCATCCTGACGCAGGGTCTTCATGCCTTCCCTAATGGCCTCGCCGCGAATGGCGTTCGCATCCGCTCCCGATGCGATATGGTGTCGAATCGCATCGCTCATAATCAGCAGCTCATAGAGACCGACCCGACCCCGATAGCCGGTTTGTCCGCAGCGCTCGCAGCCACTTCCCCGCCGAATTTCGTTTATCGTCTCTACGTCGATCTCTAGCGCGGCAGCCTCGTCAACAGTGAACGGATGTACCTCGCTGCAATCGGTGCAAACACGTCTTACGAGTCGCTGTGCCTGAATAGCTAACAGACTGGAACTAATCAGGTAGCCCTGCACGCCCATGTCTTGAAGCCTGGTTACCGCACCGGCCGCATCGTTGGTATGCAGCGTAGAGAAAACCAGGTGTCCGGTGAGGGCCGATTCGATCGCGATTTCCGCGGTCTCGTGGTCGCGAATCTCACCGATCATTAATACGTCCGGGTCTTGTCTCACGATGGAGCGTAGGCCTTGAGCAAAACTCAAGCCGATGCTCGCGTTCGCCTGAATCTGAGTGATTCCTTCCAGCTGATACTCAACGGGATCCTCTACAGTTATTATCTTCTGTCGCTCGTTGTTAATTTTTTCCAATGTCGCATACAGCGTAGTCGTTTTACCGCTGCCGGTCGGGCCGGTAATCAATACCATGCCATGGGGCTGACTGATGATGCCTTGATACTGATCGAGAATTTTTTCCGGCATGCCCAGCTGCTTTAGACTTACCGCCGTATCGCTTCTATCCAGGATTCTTAGCACCACAGATTCGCCATGAACTCCGGGCAATGTCGATACCCGCATGTCCAGTTGTTTGCTCCCTACCTTATAATCTATGCGCCCATCCTGGGGCAGTCGTTTCTCGCCGATATCGAGTTTCGCCATGAGCTTTAGGCGCGATGCAACAGCCGTATGAATATTGCTTGGCAATCGCTCTATTCGCGTCATGATGCCATCTACTCGACAACGGATATCCAGATGTGCCTCGTTAGGTTCGAAGTGAATATCACTGGCATCGAGATCCAGAGCGCGAGCGAAGAGATGATTCACCAGGCGAATTATTGGAGCCTCGGATGCAAGATCAGCGAGTGCTTCGTCGTCGGTAAATCCGGAGACAAAAAGATCTTCGTCGGTATTCTCAATCTGTGGAGAGAGCTCGGCACGCCAATGACGCATTAGGCGACGCACATCATCTGCCGCGCCAACTTCGAATCGTACGTCTTCGTTCAAGATAAAGCGTATCTTCGCCCGCAGCTCAATGCTCGGGGCCTCCTCGCAGATGAGCCGGCACGACGCAGAGTAATCCTGTGCAGGCACTATGCCCTCAGGTTCTAGTAGCTGTCCAAAAACCGAGAGCGTCATTTCTGACGATTCGATATCTGACGCTTGGATTTCGATCTCGCTCATCTGCTACTCGCAACCGTTGTTACCAGGCCTTCACTTCGAGCAAAACCGACGACCGTAATCGAACCGCTGTATTGATTGCGGCTATGGCTTACGTTGAAGGCCGTTACTCTAAGTCGAGGCGTAGAATTTTCCAGTCTTTCCAAGAATCTAACAGTGTTCACTTGGTCGCTAGTGCGAAACGACATCTCCTGACTGATCAGTAGCCAATCATCTGTGATCAGCCGATCGGCAAGGCGAGTCGAACTGACGATAACTCCCGAATCTCTCGCAAGCAGCGACAATGTGCGCTGTATATTCGCCTCGACTATGGGTATGGTCTCGCCTGTGAATATTTGATTGTGTAGCTCTGCAATCTTTGACTCTACTGCTACACGGCGCTCACGCCAGCTGTCCATATTTTCGATAAGACGCTGTTCCCGAGCTATATCGATCTCCACGCTTTCGATGTTACTCTGCCTTTGGGCATAGACCGATTTGATTGCCGGCCAACCACTAGTGATCACAAAAACCAGCGCGACTACGCCCGCCAGGGCCACTATATTTCTTTCGCGTCTAGAAATTTTCATAGTCTCATAATCAACTTCATGCTTACTTGTTGTCGCTTACTCATCGGGAAAGTATCTAACCATGTATCCTTCAAAATTAACCGTGCTCAATCTTAGATCGATGTAGTATCTGCTATTATTCGTTGCCCGGGAGAACACAACCTCGGTGAACATCGGATCCTGTTCTAATCGCTGCAATATGGCCTGTGGCTCGTTGCTATTGCCCTGTATCTTTATTAATCCTTCCGACACTTCCAGCGAAGTCAACGTTTCCGGCCTAAGTATGTTCTGCAGAGTAAACATAGCCTCGTCAATTCTCTGCTCTGGAAAATCGCTAATGAGCCCCCATTCGCTCTCGAACTGTACGACGGCAGCCTGATCCTGACGGGCGTCGCTAGCCATATCTCTCTGTAGTTGCAGCGTGGAGGCGAGGGATCGGAATTCTATTGACTGTGCGATAAAAGGTAATGCTGCAATAAAAATCAGAACGACTACGGCTGCGGCCGCGGCGATATATTGTTTGCCCTGAGCCGTTCTTCGAGTTGCGTTCAACGCACCATGTGGAAAGAAGCTATAGTCTTGATTTGCTTCGGCGCTCAGCTGAGAGTAGTAGTCAGGCAGATCATTCAGTTCAACAATGACTGCGGAACTTTCTTCTGTCAGAGACTCTTCCCATTGTTGTCGGAATACTTCCTGCTCCAGGTCTCGTTTTCTAACATGGAGTAGGGATTTGAGAATATCGCCCTCTATATCAGCACAGGTTTCCGTTTCAGAATCTCTATCGAAGACCCGTGTTCTCTCCCTATTCGCATTTACTGAATTACCATTCAAATATCGTGGCTTGATTGCTGCTAGAAATATTTCCTGTGCCTTAAAGGCTTGGAAAAAATCAGTTAGTGTCGACTCCTCCATCCACAACGCCAGATGGTCTTCTCCCTCGACTGCCGATTGTGGATTGATGGCAAGCGCGAGATTCGATTCGATACCAGGCAAGATACTATCGGCCTGAATTTTTAGCGCGGCAATGAGATTTTCCTTAGCCACTCCGGGCATAGTAGTCGTAGTTGCCACGAAATAATGCGCAGGCAGCAGCAACAACACGGCACAATCTTTACGCTGCTCAACGGTGAGTGACGAGAGGAGTTGAGCACAGCCCGTCACTATCGCATTCACGTCGAGACTTTGTAGCTGAACAACTTCTCTGCTTTCCAGGTGGGCAAGAGAGTTATCGAACAATAGAAAGGTGGTATCGACCTTCTTTACCAAATCTCGGCCGGATGCGCCCTGTATAAGGGTCCGTAACTGCGCAGGCAGATACGCTGTAAGCTGTTCTCGCCATTGCGAGATGTCGATTGCAAAGTTAGGCATAGGGCTAAATCTGTCTGGAGCCTTGTAGCTGCCGAACCGCGATCGTTCCGGCTGCCGGCTTCACTACTTGGATCCGAAGCTAAACTATTGAAAAAATTATCAAATCTCTGATGTAAGACTCTTATATCGGCAAAATAGTTTTACAGCACAAATTTGTTCTCTCTCAATCGCAGGGTGGCGCAGCCATCGAGGGTCTGGGATTTAGCAGGCAATAAAAAAGGCCACCCTGAGCTACTCAGGATGGCCTTGGAGTCTGCGAGTGCGGCTTTATTCGCCGTTGCTTGAAAGCTGCTGTCTCTCTTTTTCTACAAGAAAATCAACAACTTCGAGCATTTCAGCCTGAGTACGAACAGCCTCGCCCGTGGTGACGAGATACTTGCCATTTACGATCATGTTCGGTGTGCTTCGAATCTCGTAAGCTTGCATGCGCTGCTTCGCCTGATTCACTTTGGTGCGGACCGAGAACGAGTTAAACGCCTTCTTGAAATCTGCCTCGCTGACGCCTTGCTTGGCAAACAGGGCGCCGATCTGACCTTCGTTCTGTAGCCGGTTCCCCTCAAGATTGATGGCATTGAATACCGGTTCGTGCACGGCATCCAGGACATCCATAGCTTCTGCTGTGTAGTAGACCTGTGCGTGTACTTCCATCAGGCCGTTCCACATGGCCGGAAAGCGACCAAAATCAACGTCTGCAGCCATGGTGGCTTCCCAGTTGGCAATAAGTGGCTCAAACCGAAAACAGTGAGAGCAGCCGTACCAGAAGACTTCCAGTACTTCGATCTTGCTGGAGTCATTGGTGTTTACAGGTGCCGCGAGCTCCGTGTAGTGAGTGCCCGCTACAAATTTTTCTATCTGAGCAAAGCTCGAAAATGCCAGTGGCATTAGCAGTACAAAGGTTAAAATCTGCATTGATCGCTTCATTATGTAACTCCGTCTCTTTGACTTTCTGTTCTTACTGGTTCGGTTGTTGGTGTCCAGAAATAGACTATACAGTCTTCTATCTGACCGCCCGCTTAACAAAAACACTATCACAGCGCCCGTATTCCCGCTATTGCGTTAATACCAATAGTTGGCAGGTATCGGCGCTAAAATTGTACGAATGGCTCTAATTTAGGCCAGATACGTAGCTGGCCAGGGCCTCTAGCTCTTTATCGGTAAGGCGCTCTACGACCGTGCGCATCATCGCGGCACCGTCATTTGCCCGAACACCGGACCTAAAGTCCTTCAATTGCTGCAATGTGTATTCGGAATGTTGGCCACTAAGCGCTGGAAATCCAGCAGGTGCGTTACCCTGCCCTGTTGGGGAATGGCAGGCTGAACACGCTGCTACCTCTATCTCAGAATTGCCCGCACGATATAGTCTTTCGGCGAGTTCGATTGATTCGGGATCAGCACCCTGCAAAGTGGGCTGCTGTGAGGCATACCAGGCTGCAATGTCTTCCATGTCCTGATCTGACAGAGACAGCACCATGGCTGACATGGTGAGCCCTGGCCTGGCGCCCGATTTGAAGTCTTTTAGTTGTTTGACCATGTAGCTGGCATTCTGACCCGCTAGTTTCGGATTGATCGCCAGCTGGCTATTGCCATCTGCGCCGTGACACGTGGCACACAGGGCAGATTTAGACTGACCTGCGGCTGCGTCGCCCTGGGCGAGAACTAAATTCGGTATTAGGCCTACAAAGGCTGCTGAAACTACTGCTATTACTATTTTCTTCATGGGTTTTCCCGGTCACTTCCTACAAATTCAGATAAACTAGCGATCCCTACCTGTGCCCTTTTGAGGCTAATTCGCCTTAATCCACTCCGCTGCGTCACTATGACTGCACTGGAGTACATTGATGCACAGGACAACTGAAACGATTAGGGTTATCGGATCAACAAATCGCGGTCGCGAATTATAACGTAATTTGCCCGGTGACTCTATTTATCCTCGATTTCGACGATAGAAATTGATCCAACGACTCCCCAAGCGCTGCGCTGGGGTCATAGACTTTATAGATGGTGCTAGGCAATGAACTTCAATCAGGCTCAATTCGTAACCAGTGCAGCGACGCTTTCAGCTTGCCCAATTGATAGCGTGGCTGAGGTGGCCTTCGCTGGACGCTCCAATGCGGGCAAATCCAGCGCCATTAACACAATAACAGGCCAGACTCGTCTAGCTCGCATCAGCAAGACTCCCGGGCGTACGCAGCTAATCAACTTCTTCGCACTGGACGAGGGCAGACATCTGGTAGATCTGCCAGGCTATGGCTTCGCCAAAGTGCCACTGGCAGTAAAGGACAAATGGCAGCGTGAGTTGGAGAGATATCTGCGTGAGCGCGAAGCCCTGGCGGGGTTGGTCCTGCTCAGCGACATTCGCCATCCGCTGAAGGAATTCGATCGCATGATGATCGACTGGGCGGTGGAGTCGGGCCTGCCCATGCACATCTTGTTGACCAAGTCGGATAAGCTAAAGCGGGGAGCTGCTCAGAATACGTTGTTGGCTGTGCGCAAGGAGCTTTCTCCGCTGAGCAATCTCTCGGTGCAATTGTTTTCTTCGTTGAAGAATGTAGGTGTCGATGAAGCCAGGGAGAAACTCAACCACTGGCTAGCGCTTGCCGACGAGCTTAGCGGCGACATGGAACAGCCAAGCAAATAAAGTCAGCTGTTTTCAATACGCCCCGCTAGTGTGCCTCATCCCAGTTATCGCCCACTCCAATATCGACTATTAGCGGCACATCCAGGGCTGCCGCCGTTGTCATCCGAAACCTGACTCCCTCAGATAGAATCGCCAGGTCTTTCTCGCTGACCTCGAACACGAGTTCATCGTGGACCTGCAGAATCATGCGCGCATCGAGCTGCGCCATCGCAAGCCAGTGGTCGATATCGATCATGGCCCTCTTGATGATGTCCGCCGCGGTCCCCTGCATGGGCGCGTTGATAGCAGTGCGCTGAGCGGCCTTTCTCAGCATGCCATTGCCTGCATGAATGTCGGGGAGATAGAGTCGCCTGCCGAACAAGGTTTCGACATAGCCCTTCTCGTCGGCCAAGGCCTGCGTCTCGTCCATGTATTTTCTGACACCGGGGTACTTTTCAAAATAGCGATCGACATATTTCGCAGCTTCACCTCGACTAATGTTCAATTGATTAGCGAGCCCGAAAGCCGACATGCCATAGATTAATCCGAAATTAATCGCCTTCGCGCTACGGCGTTGTTCCGTGCTCACGTCGTCTAACGCAACACCAAAAACGTCAGCGGCCGTCGCTCGGTGCACGTCCTCGGCACTGGAGAATGCACTGAGCAAACCTTCGTCCTGTGACAAGTGTGCCATGATCCTTAGCTCAACCTGTGAATAGTCCGCCGCCATGAGCTTATTACCTGGATCACAGACGAAAGCCTGTCTAACCCGGCGCCCTTCCGCAGTCCGAATAGGAATATTCTGCAGATTCGGATCGGTGGAAGACAGGCGACCTGTGGCTGCGACCGCCTGTTGAAAAGAAGAATGGATTCGCCCAGTCTCTTTATTAATCTCAAGGGGCAGCTTATCGGTGTAGGTGGACTTTAGCTTGCTCAGCGAGCGCTGCTCCAGGATGAGGCGCGGTAATTCGTATTCTTGCGCTAATTCCTGCAAGACTGGTTCTGCCGTTGATGGCTGGCCCGTTTTTGTTTTCTTCAATACCGGCAGCTGAAGTTTTTCGTAGAAAATAGTTTGCAGCTGTTTCGGCGAACCGATATTAAATTCTTCACCTGCAATCTCGAATACCTGCAGCTGTAGTTTCTCAAGCTGCTTACCCAACTGCTTACTCTGCTTAGCGAGGGTCATTGCATCAACGCGTATACCGTTTCGTTCCACCGTTCCCAACACATCAATAAGCGGCAGTTCGTAATATTGATACAAACCTAATAGGTGGCCATTGCTGCGCAGAGTCTGATTTAGCGTCGCAGCAAGACGCAAAATATGATCTGCCTTTTGTGCTGCGTAAGGCATGAATTCCGTAAGCGGAACCTGCTCCGTGCTCAGCTTGTTTCTTCCCTTACCTAGTAGGCTATCGATGTCGATCGGCGCTACATCCAGGTAATTTCGCGTAATCTCGGGCAGTTGATGCTTGGTAGCAACCGAGTTTGCAACATAGGAGGCCAGGTGCACGTCACTCTTAAATGGCCGCAGATCAATATCGTAATTCTTCAAAACATGGTGTACATGTTTAAGATCGAAGCCAATCTTAGTGATCGACGGATTCTCGAGTGCCGGTTGCAAGGAGGACAAACACTCCGCTAAATCGAGCTGAGCGGGAACTTCGTCATACTCATGAAGAAAGGGGATATAGAAAGCTTTGCCCTTTTCGATGCAGACTGCGATGCCGAGAATTTTTTGATCGAGAAAATGGCCGCCGATCGTTTCCACAGAGATACTGAATTGTTTAGATGCTGCAATCTGATCAACCAAAGATGTAAAGGCTTTCTTATCCATGACTAACTGATAGTCTATGTCTTTCTCTGCGACCGAGACATCAACCTCCTGCGCCTCTTCTTCCCCAGCTTTCTTACTCTTCGGTGCGCCTGCTACTCCTTGATCTTCGAGCTCTTTTATCCACGATTTAAATTCCATTTCAGAGAAGATTTCGTGTAATTTTTGTTGGTCTTCATCTCCGGCTACTAAATCCGGTATCTTAACGTCCAACTTTACATCCATTTTTATTGTCGCGAGCTCATAGGAGAGCCTTAGCAGGTCTAGATTGTCGCGAAGTTTCTCTCCGACTTTTCCGCCCACCGCTTCGGAGTTCTCGATTATGCCTTCCATTGAGCCGTATTCTGCCAGCCACTTGACTGCAGTCTTAGGACCGACGCTTGGCACGCCTGGAATATTGTCCGACTTGTCTCCCATAAGGGCGAGATAGTCGATAATCCTATCCGGAGCGACGCCGAATTTCGTAACGACTGACTCGCTGTCGAGCAGCTCATTCGTCATCGTATTGATTAGAGTGACTTTGTCATTAACGAGCTGGGCGAGATCTTTATCGCCCGTTGATATCAGTGTGGGCATTCCCATTTGGGCAGCCTGTTGCGATAGAGTACCGATGACGTCGTCCGCTTCTACGTCATCAATTATTAGCAGAGGTAATCCCATCGCGGCGATAATCTGATGTATTGGCTCTATCTGGGAGCGCAGTTCGTCGGGCATTGGCGGACGAGTCGCCTTGTACTCTTTGTAAATCTTGCTGCGAAAGGTTTTACCCTTGGCATCGAACACGATCGCGATGTTGCTGTCCTCATTGTTTTTGATGAGGCTGCGGACCATATTGATAACGCCTTTTACCGCTCCAGTATCCTGACCTTTACTATTTTTCAATGGGGGCAGGGCGTGAAACGCTCGAAAGAGATACGATGATCCATCAACGAGAATTAATTGTTTATGTTCGGCCAACTTGGTTTCCTTATACTCTTTGGAATTTCGTTCTTGCTATTCGTACAGACAGCGATAAAAGTCATCTGCGAGATTTGTGATGAACTCGGCGAAGCCATGCTCTGTGGAGCTGACGCCACTGCCCAACAGGTCTACGGTTATCATATCCAGTTCATGGCCATTTAATACAGTGCTTAGTAGCTCTTTACTGGAATCGAATTCAAGCAACAGGCAAGACGGTTGAATCTGTTTTACCTCGTCTCGCAGCTTCACTATTTGCCGGATGCTTGGCTGTGTCTCAGGGTCCCGCAGGACAACCATCTCGTGCTGCAAGCCAAACTGCCGTTCGAAATATTGATAGGCGTTATGGTAGACCGCATAACTTGCAGTAGAGGGTGATTGAAACCGGTCGGAGATAAGAGCGCTCCTCGATTCGATCTCGCCCTCGAAACTCAATAAATTCCGGCGATACGCTGCTTCGTTAGCCGGGTCCAGTTCCACGGCCCGTCGCATTATTGCCTCCGCTATGCTCACGGCGTTGGAGCTATCTAACCACAGATGCGCGTCCACCTGATCATTGGCAAGTGTGTGCAGTTGCATCCGCGGTAGGTCGACAGCGGTAATCGTCTTCGCTTTGATAGCTGTCTGTGCAAAAAAGTCACTTAGAAAAGTCTCGAAGAGCGGGCCTATCCATATTGCCATGTCGGCGCGGGCGAGTGCGATGCGGTCGGCGGGCGACATAGTGAAATGATGAGGGGATTGCTGCGGATCCAGAATCGAGGAAACGCTGCCGTGATCTCCCACCACTGCCTGGGCAATTAGCTGCAGCGGTTTGATCGTGGTGACGATGTCTACGTCTGCTCGGCTTACTGAGGAGAACAGAGTGGCAATTATCAAAAGCAGAATAGGTTTAGGCATTAGATTATTTTAAATAGACCTAGGGGATTCAATGAGCCTTGAGGCCAATGGAATGTTTGACATCAATGCTATGATATACCATTGTCCTGCCTGCTCCTAAGTGAGTAGACGCTAGCAGGGGCGGTAAGACGACACATTTTAGCAAGATAGCAGGGGCTGTCATCAGTCATTTGAATGGATATTTCAGACACCGACAGTAGTTCCGCCACCAGTTCTTCTTCCGACGAAACTGTGCCCGGCATTCTGCTCGCTCTGAAGTCGATCGAAAAAGACTTCAATGACAAGAAAATTCTCGAGCACATCAGTCTAACCATAGAAGAAGGCCAGATTGTCACGCTAATCGGCCCCAACGGAGCCGGAAAGACTACTCTGGTGCGCATCGCACTCGGCCTGCTGCAACCCGACTCCGGCACCATCTATCACCGCCCCGACCTGCGTATTGGCTATATGCCGCAGAGAGTGCATGTAGAGCCCACGCTTCCTATTACTGTCGATCGATTCCTGCGACTAGCGAATCGCCGCGACCGGGAACTCCTGTCTTCCACTCTGGAAGACCTTAAAATCGGGCATCTGGGGCAGCAACAACTAGCCGAAATTTCGGGAGGCGAGCTGCAGAGGGTGCTTCTGGCCCGCGCGCTCCTGCGCAAGCCAGAGTTGCTCATTCTTGATGAACCCGCACAAGGCGTGGATCTTGGCGGTCAGGCTGAACTTTACAGGCTCATCAGCGAGATTAGCGACAGACAGGGCTGTGGTGTCTTGATGATTTCACACGACCTGCATTTGGTCATGTCCTCCACCGATGAAGTTATCTGCCTCAATCATCATATCTGCTGCCATGGTAAACCCGAACACGTGAGCACGGACCCCGCCTATCTTAGTCTTTTCGGTGCCAGTGCCGCTCAGGACCTGGCCGTCTATACCCATCATCACGACCATGAGCACGGCATTGGTGGAGACGTGGAAGAGCATCATCATGATTGATTCGATGGTTTTGTTTTTGACGACGGACTTTGTTCTCTGCGCATTGGCGGCGGGAATTTCTTTGGCGCTGGTAGCGGGACCGCTGGGCTCCTTCATTGTATGGCGCCGCATGTCTTATTTTGGCGATACGCTTGCACACTCTGCTTTGCTTGGTATCGCGGTTGGGTTAATAAGCGGCAGCAACCCGCAGCTCAGTATCGTAATTAGCTGTTTGCTATTCGCTTTTATTCTCACTCTTTTAGATCGCCGTCCATCGATTTCCACGGACGCTTTGTTGGGCATACTTGCCCACAGTAGTCTCGCACTTGGAGTCGTAGTTTTGGCACTCGCAGATTCCGTTAGAGTCGACTTGGAGGCCTACCTGTTTGGCGCACTGCTCACGATCGGCAATGCCGACCTGATCTGGATATTACTGGTAGTGTCTTTAGTGGCGGGTGTCCTTTACTGGTTCTGGAACGACTTCGTATCAATCACCGTGCACTCAGAAATAGCGGAAATTGAAGGCGCAAACGTAAATCGGTTGAACCTAATTCTTGTTATGCTTATTGCCCTGACAATCGCGGTTTCGATGAAGATTGTCGGCGTGCTATTGATTACTTCTCTGCTTATTATCCCTCCAGCGGCAGCGCGCTCCATGGCGACTACCCCAGAACAAATGGCGGCGAAGGCGAGTTTAATCGGGATAGTATCGGTAGTGCTAGGACTCGTTTCGGCGTTCTATTTCGATGTGCCGGTGGGACCATCGATAGTCGTAGTTGCGACGCTTATTTTTCTTGTATTCTATTTCTATCCGGACGTTCTAAAAAGTCGCAGCTGATTCTCAATTTATCTAACTATCTCACGGTAGGCAGTTACTAGGTCGCGATCACGATGTGGTGCGCGCAACACTGCGACGTATTCTCCACTTGGATTGATTACTGCGATATGCCCGCTGTGCTCGATCAGGTAATTGCCATCGTCTTCACGGTCTTGGGGCAGCGCGTCATCATGCTCATGGTTCATCGCTATCGCTCCTTCTGGTGCTTCGCCATAGGCAACGTAGAGCTCGGAAGCTAGCAGTGCGATCGCCTCTGGATCTCCACTCAAACCTATGAACTGGGAATTGTAATTCTCTAGATAGGCCGCCATTGAGGCGGGGTTATCTCGAAGCGGATCGACGGTAACAAGGAAGATTCGCGGTTTCTCTAGCCGATCGAGATCGGGATTTTCGTAGAACTGCTTCAATTCAGCCATGGTGAGAGGGCATATGTCCGGGCAATGGGTGAAGCCGAAGAAGACCAGATTCCAATGCCCCTGTAGGTACTCCTTTGTAAAGAATTCTCCAGCCTGATCCAGCAGGCGGAAATCGCTTATTGGTCTCGGATCAGGATAGATCGTTGCCCCAATTTCCCGCAGTTCAGCTTCGCTTTGACGGTCACCACGCAGCTGAAACATCAGGATGAGGACCACAGCGATGAGCACGTCAACGGCAAGGAAGGCAATTAGTGCCGTCTTTGTCTTTTGAGTCAATTGCATGGCGGGAGCGGAATTAAATCAGGTAGTGATCAACAACCAGGGCAATGAACAACAGGGCCAGGTAGACGATCGAATAGCGGAAAGTGTCCATTGCCGTGCTGGGCTTGGGCTTGAACATGAGCAAGCCAGACCAAGCGAGGAATCCTGCGCCTAGAGCCATAGCCGATACGAGGTAGAGCAGCCCACTCATTTCCCAGAAATAGGGGAATGCGCTAACGATAACCAGCATGACGGTATAGACGATGATATGTATCTTGGTAACGTGCTCGCCATGGGTAACTGGCAACATAGGAACGCCGGATTTCGCGTATTCATCCTTTCGGTGAATGGCGAGAGCCCAGAAATGAGGAGGGGTCCAGGCGAATATGATCAGAACCAGGATGAGCGCTCCTGCATCGATGGTTCCAGTCACGGCAGACCATCCAAGAAGTGGCGGCATGGCACCGGAAAGTCCGCCAATTACGATGTTTTGAGGTGTGGCATGCTTCAGGTATCCGGTGTAGATAAAGGCATAGCCAACAAACGAAGCCAGCGTCAACCAGGCGCTCAGCGGATTGACCCACATCAGCAGTATTGCCATACCAGCAACGCCAATGACTACTGCGAAGGCGGCAGCCTGCTTGGGCTCCACGCGACCCTGTGCTACTGGTCGGTTGTGGGTGCGCTTCATAATTATGTCTATCTTACGGTCGATAAGGTGATTAACCACCGCACCCGAGGCCGCCACTAGGGCAATGCCCAAATTGCCTAAAATAAGAATATTCAGGGGCACCATGCCGGGAACGGCCAGGAACATACCGACTAATGAGGTCAGGATCATTAGCATCACGACGCGCGGCTTGCACATTTCGTAAAAATCTCGCCAGCTGCTGCTGGAAACTTTTGAAGCTATTTCGTTCACGGGTCAACTTTCGATTTGTTTGAAGGGTTTCGGAGCAGACTATAACAGATAGCGAGTCACATTCTGGAGTACTGCATTCGAAGCGCGGGCATTCAACCATGTTTAGCTTCTAATCTCAAGATAGTTGCTTCGAAATGGGCAGTCCTTTTGTACGAATTCTTGACAGAAATTGGACTGAAAGACGTCGTAGATTAGACACTGACAGGAAGGTGTCAAAAATGCTTGATTTAGCGCAGGTTTTAGGGGGTTTTAGGGCCTAGATGACTTGCAGTGAATAGCAATATTCTATAGCATTCCGGTGCGCGTGAGGTGTGCAAAAAATCTTTGGATTCTCGGTTAAATCCAGAGCTTTCAAGGAAGTGAAACTAGCACACCAAGATAATAATAATTTACAAGGATAGCAGCGGGTCAAAGCTTTCTTTCAGGATTGCTCGATGAGGTCACTCATTGTTCAGCCCAATGACAGAGTGATGGCAATATCGAGCTCCAATTCTTGTTTTTCTGAATCGCGTTGAACACAGTAACTAATTTCTCCTGGGGCTCGGTGTAAAGATCTCACTATGTCAATTGGAGTGCGTTTGTAATTTTTTAGAAGGAAGGCGGGTTTATGGCTTTAGCGGTCGTTATTTTCTTGCTGGTAATTGGATCTGTCATTTTCCATTTTGCCAGCCCTTGGTGGTTTACCGATATTGCAGCAGACTGGGGATCGATTGATTTCACAATCAATGTGACTTTCTGGGTTACCGGTTTCGCATTTATCGTTTTAAACCTGTTCTTGGCCTACTGCGTGTACAAGTTTCGGCAGAAAGACGGCCATAAAGCTGTTTATGAACCTGAAAACCATAAGCTGGAAGTCTGGCTTTCGGCGATCACGACTGTCGGCGTTATCGCGATGCTCGCACCGGGCTTGTTCGTATGGGCCAGCTTCGTCACTGTACCCGACGATGCGACTGAGTTCGAAGCCATGGGTCAGCAGTGGCAGTGGGCATTCCGTTATCCAGGTGCCGACGGCATCATGGGCACGGCTGACACCCAGCTCGTTACCGAGACCAACCCCTTCGGCGTGAATGTCGCAGACCCGAACGGTCAGGACGACATCATCGTCGTAGCCCCGGAGATGCACCTGCCCTTGGACAAGCCAGTTAAAGCCTTGCTGCGCTCCAACGACGTGCTACACAACTTCACCGTTCCCCAGTTCCGCGTGAAGATGGACCTGGTCCCCGGTCTCATTTCCTATCTCTGGTTCGAGCCAAACAAGGCCGGCCGCTATGACATCCTCTGTGAAGAGCTATGTGGCATTGGTCACTTCGTCATGCGCGGAGCAGTTGTGATCGAGACGCAAGCCGAATATGACGCATGGCTAGATTCGCAGCCAACATTTGCAGAAACTCAGGCTGTTGCAGCTGCGAACCCAGCCGCCGGTCAGGCGCAGTATGCTGTTTGTGCTGCCTGCCACGGCGCACAGGGCGAAGGCAATCAAGCGCTGAACGGGCCTAAGTTGGCCGGACAGCAGGCTTGGTACATCGAACGTCAGCTCAAATACTTCAAACAGGGCGTACGCGGCGGCGAAGGCGACACTGCCGGTCAAGCAATGGCTCCAATGGCGAATATGCTCGTCGACGACAATGCTATTCGCAACATGGCCGCCTATATCTCGTCTCTGCCCGATACACCTGCCGCAGCGACGGTGACTGGCGATGTAGACAATGGCTATGACATTTACGATCGCAACTGTGCAGCCTGTCACCTCGATAACGGTGAAGGCACCTGGTACACAGACGCTCCAAAGCTTGCGGGCATGAGCGATTGGTACTTCGTAACTCAGATCAGCAATTTCCGAGCCGGTATCCGTGGCCTGCATCCGAGTGATGACTACGGCGAGCAGATGGTAGGTATGGCGACTGCCATGTCTGGCCTTGAAGAAATTGAAGACGTAGCGGCTCACATCAATACATTGAGATAGCACACTACAAAAACTTATTAGATTAGATTGTTAACGATTTTAGCCTTAGTTGGCTGATACAAAGATTATAGAGTTAGGAGGTTTTAATGGCTTACGTACCATTAGCTGATCAAGATTCCGAAATGGAAATGCATCACCCACATACTTGGGTTGGAAAATATGTTTGGAGTCAGGATCACAAGGTTATTGCCATTCAGTACGGCGGCATCGCCATTGCTGTAGGTGTTGTTGCATTAGTGCTTTCGCTACTGATGCGTATGCAGTTAGGTTTTCCGGATACTTTCGATCTGATCGATCCGAACTCCTATTACCAGTCTGTGACCATGCACGGCATGATCATGGTTGTGTACATGCTGACGGCCCTGTTGCTTGGCGGTTTTGGTAATTATCTAGTACCCCTCATGGTTGGCGCGAGAGACATGGTGTTCCCGTTCCTCAACATGTTGAGTGTCTGGGTTTACGCACTGTCTGTGATCATTCTAATGTCCA
>CAXBLN010000054.1:0-22381 GCA_963976555.1 uncultured Gammaproteobacteria bacterium | reverse complement strand
GACGCTCTTCCGATCTGTTTTATTGGAATATGATTTCGCATTCGATCTACCATCGAATAACGCGATTCAAGCCGCTGCATTTTTTTGATCGTGGCCACGTTTATGATATGTTTCCGAGATTGCATCAAAGAGCAATGCGCAGTTATTACCAGGGAACGGAGCCGGCACTTGTCGACTGTACTCAGCCATTGAGCATCGAAGGACTTACTCGCGATAGCGATGAGTTCTATTCAATTCGATTGGAGGGATTGGAGAAATTGCGCGAATTACCAGCTTCTGATGCTTTATTACATGAGCTCGCCAGTTCATTGGTGAACGGCTAGCTACGCTAGTATATAGCTGGATGTGGAAATCCTTTGCCTCAATGGGCCCGATACTACCCAAGGTTAAGCCGGCCATTCCCGCAGACTCGTTTGTCCTCCATCTACAGGTAAAGATATGCCTGTAACCCAGCGGGCTTCATCGCTGGCCAAAAACACTGCGGACCAGGCTACATCCCAGGCTGTGCCTTCGGTTTTCAGCGGCACTGCAAGCCTACGCGCCTCTCTGGCTTGCTCGCCAAATTTTTTCATTGTTGGTGTGTTGACCATGCCCACTACCAAGCAGTTAGCCCGAATACCATCAGCAGCAAAGTCAGCGGCGGTGGAAAGAGTTAAGCCAATCAATCCAGCCTTGGAGGCTGAGTATGCAGCGAAACCAGCATCGCCCCGCTTGAATCCAAGCACGGCTCCGACTGTAGACACGTTGATAATGGATCCGCCTGCAGATTCGATCATTGCTGGAATACTATGCCTAGCCGTTAGCATGGCCCCTCGCAAATTAACATTCATTGCCTGATCCCAAACATCCTGTTTTACATTGACGACCGTGCCAGGTGCGCCAAGTCCAGCATTGTAGAACAGCACATCCAGTCTGCCATAAAGCCGCATAACTGCAGCGATCATGCGCTCGACATCGTCCTCAATAGTCACGTCTCCGACAAAAATGGCACACTTTCCTCCCTCGGTAGTAATTTGCTCGCAGAGTTGCTTAGCGGAGGCTTCAGATCGATTAACCAGCAGTAATTCTGCCCCTTCTCTGGCAAACAGTAGGGCTGTTGCCTCACCAATTCCCGTTCCCGGCATGGAAGAGGCCGCGCCAGCTATGATTGCGACTTTGCCTAAGAGACGACCGTTGGATTTGTTCTTTTCTCCTGCCATAGAGTTAGCCTTCGATGGGGTTTAAGGGTTTTGCTGCATAGTTCATGCTTGGTTGTTTCGCGTTTTCGGCACATGCCTCCCATTAATTAAATCCGCAGCGCTTACCTGTCTCTATTATGGCTGCTATGACAATATCGACTTGCTGTGCTGTCAGTGCTGAGTGTATCGGCGGACAGAACTGCCGTTTGAGTGCAGACTCAGCCCGCGGGTACATTCCCTCTCGAAAACCCATTAGGTCTCGCAGCACCGGTTGCAAGTGGCAGGGCGGGTCATAGATGGCACCGTTCTCAATACGGTAGTCCTCAAAGATCATACGACGGAAACGATCCCGCTCCAATCCCTCTCTCAGTAATATAGGAAACTTATAGTAGGCGTGACGCAGGTTCGATGGGTAGTGAGGTATGCTTAGCCATGGGACATCTTTCAGGCCATTTCGATACTGTTTGATGAGTCGGCTGCGATGCTCCAAGTTTTGTTCGAGCCTTCTGAGTTGAGAGCGGCCTAGGACAGCGTGAATTTCGCTCATGCACCAATCATTCCCGAGATTCACTACGTCGTCCAAACTGCTTCCGACCCCGTGGTGTCGTACAGAGCGAGCGTAGTCGGCCAGCAGTTTATTATTAGTTGTCAGCATGCCTCCTGTTCCGGTGGTCATGAGCTTTGTAGGATAGAAGGAGAAACAGCCCACGTCGCTTAGGCTACCCGCTTTGCGACCGTCGATTTCAGCGCCGTGGGCATGAGAGGCATCTTCTATCAATAAAATTCCCTTGCTTGCGCATACACTGCGAATTCTATCGATGTCAGGATGTATCAGACCAGCTATGTGAACCAGTATGATCGCAGCCGTATTAGCGGTGATTCGAGCAAGCACGTCGTCGGTATCTGCGCAGAAAGTCTCCTCGTTCATATCGGCCAATATCGGAATCGCGCCTTCTTCCAGAACGGCACTTACGACCCCAATAAAGTTGTTAGTGGGTAAGATGATTTCGCGTTGTTTAACCTTATGAAAGCGCAGGGCAATCTGGATTGCTGCTGTACAGGTACTCACAGCAACAGCATATTCTGCTCCTACGTAGGACTGAAATTCCAGTTCAAACGAACTGGTGTGTTCGCCAAGTATTAGTCGGCCAGAATGCAAGATATTGGCAATATCGCGTTGGATATTATCAATGTCTTCCTCCGGGAATAACGGACTGGCGGCGGCTATTTTTTGCTTTGGATTGTCTGAATCTATTGCCATACGATTTGTACTGCCTCACGATTAGCAGAGTGTCCGCTATTCATTAACCTGAGCTAACTTTTATTCTAAAAAGTAAATCTCTCTTTTCTGCCTAAGCAGGGGAGAAGCGATATAAGAGAAGTTATGATAAATGGATGAATAAGGTCAATTCTAAATCTTTGCCAGAGTCTAGAGCATTGTTTTTCGCTTACTTAGAATGAGTTCCTGTAGGCGGGGAAAAACCCTGTGTCCTCACTGTTGAGAGCTTTTAGCTCTTGATATTGGGACGGGTTTAAGATGCGCCCACAAAAGTATGCTGTTCTGAAGCCGGTAGACCAACCACTCTTGAATTGAGCGAGGCCATTGTTTTCATTTTCCTGCAGGCCAGCTACACCTCCAATATCGCACCAACGTGTCTTATCGGCGAAGTGGTTTAATGCAAACCAATACAAGGCATAGGCTGCGCCTAGTTTATAGCCTTTATCACTGAAGGCCAGAACATGGCCATAGGCGACGTCTTCGTGCAAGAACCAAAGTTGGGCTCCCACTATTTCGTCTCCATGATACGCCCTGAGCACGACCATCCCAGGCGTGCTCAGTTGCTTCTGAAACGCTTGTCTGGAGAAAGCTCTAATACCGCTGATGCTATGTTGCTTGACAAGGTTTTTATGAAGCGTTACCCATTCGTCCAGGAATGCCGTGGGCTCGAGACACACTTCGCAGCGAATATGCTCTTCTGCCTTACGGACGAATTTACGATGGTGGCGAGAGACGATATCGTTGATCGGTCGTTGCATGTCGACAACGTAGTGTTGCTTAAATGGTACGACGAGGTCTTTAAAACATTCGCGAAGATAAGCTTCATCATAATCGCCATAGGGGTCTGGAACCATGGACACGCTAGCGAGTTCATCGCCAATGTCGTCCAGGTCTTGTTTTAGTCCAGACCAGTTATTGCACCGAAACACTGGATAACAACCCATCGCATCGCGGTAGGGGAGGTAGGGAGTGGGGCGCTCTAGAATCCATCCCGCAGAATTTGGCAGGAATCGAGGGTTTCCAAATTCAACTAGTGAGTTTACATATTCGGAACAGGCATAACCTATCATAGTAAGTAATTGTCTCTTTGCTATCTGTGTATCTGCGATTAGAGGAACTGCCTGTTCTCAAAATGATGCCCAATAAAGGCTTGTCGCTGAAGTCTGCTTTTATACTACTCGATAGCTAACTATTGGCAAGTAGTAGACGTCAATTCCGCATGCTTATATTCTCATTCTGTGAGCATAGCTAAAGTGAAAGTCAGACTCATCCTTTTATAAAAACTCTACTTGAATCAGTCTTGTTCGACCAATGAATCGTTGTTAGACCTATGGACTTGCTTATGAAATCGTTTTGGAGTGCGTGAGCGTTCCACTGACGGTGTCAATGCGGCCATTTGATATTCTAAGCGAATGTCGAGAAGGGACCGGGTGGCTCTTTATTGATTATTTGGGAATCGGTTTTAGTAGGTGAATACCGAATCTAATGAGGCGACAATCAAGTTAGGGCAGAACATCGTATGAAACCCACGCTTCGGCTTCAAACTCTGCCACACTGCCATGATGACGCGCTTGAACGAGCACAATCCAGATGCCGGCAGTAGTGGGCGCTCCCGCATTGAAGGTGGCACTGGTGCTGTAGTCTCGAGCTAGGTACCAGTTTTCAGCTGGGTCTCGAACCGAGAATCGATACTCAACACTGCTACTCGCTTCGACTGCCATTGCCGTAAAGATCACCTCACCTACCGTAGCAAGCGACATGGGGGGAGGCTTGTCGGCTGTAAGGTTGACCGCGGCTAGTGGCGGTGGCTTGACCTCGTAGAACATCCAGTCTTGCGCCTCGAATTCGGCTTCACTGCCTTGATTGCGCGCGTGAACGAGCATAACCCAAGTACCAGCGGAAGACGGTGCTCCCGCATTAAAGCTATTGCTTCTATTGTAATCTCGCATCAAAAACCAGGATTCGTCTGGGTCGCGACCAAAGAACCTATACTCAACGCTGCTGCTTGCCTCAATCGCAGTGGCAGTAAAAGTCACCTCGCCTACCGTCGTCAACTGTACCGGTGGCAGCTTGTCGGCCGCAAGATTGACCGAAGATACTGGATCATTAGGAAGGGCATTGCGCAGGAGAGGCTCCCAGCCACCGAACTGCGCTTCAGGCGCTGAGGCATTTGGTGTCCAGTCAGCCGGTTCCCCGGTATCACCAAAAGGGGCATCAACAAACCAGGCTGACGAAAAATCCGTCAGCAGAATTTCCGTCTCGTTGGGAGCGTAGCCGTCAAACTGGCCAGTTAGATAGTAGTTGCCGATCATTTCAGTTTGGCTAGCCACCGTTGTGGAATCCATCTCCACCAGCACTGTATTCGGGTTGGCCGATTGTCCATCAGCAGACAATGCCAGCACAATATTGCCACGCACAATGTTACGATCGGAATGATTGATGAACTGCAGCACATGGCGCCGGTTGTTCCCGATCAGCAGGTTGTTCTCCACAAGGTTGCTGTGGGAGCCCAGCGCAGGATTATCTGTCTCCTGCCAGAACGAAGTGTTGTGGCGCAGGGCTGGCCCAATAATGTTGCGGCGAACAACCGAATTCCTCATCGATGTGAAGTTCACCCCAACATCGTCGTCGTGAAAATAATTGCCTTCCAGCAATATGTACTCGGACACACCTTGCCCTAAGCCCAGCTCCGCGGCCCCATCACAAATTGGGTCATAGTTTGAAATGCCTTCGTCCTGACACGTGAAGAAAGGGTCTGCATTGACCTGGAATCCGGCATTGGAGTTGTCGAACAATTCGTTAAAGCGAACGATATTCCAGTCGCCGCCATTGGATAGGTAGATGCCATGGCCGTCACCGACGCCAGCGCCGTGAGCCAGGTTACCCTCTAATACCGCCCAACTGGACTGGCCAGTGAAGAAGGGATCCTTGTACTGGTCATGACCGTCGTTGTTCAGAAGCGCCAAACCGAACTGATTATCGGCAGGGGCGTAACTACTACCCACGGCGCGAACTCCGTAATTGCCACCTATCATCTCGAACCCGTCGATGGCGATGTAGTCGGCAGACTCAATATTGAAGCAAGAGCTGGTCTGGTTGCTAGGTCCCGAGGCACACTGTAGCTGAACACCGAGGCTGCCGTCCTCATTACGTTCCCCGTAGAAGACGATAGGATTACTTTCAGTGGCAGAATGCTCGGACCAGAGCCGATAATTGAAGTTCGCATAGGGGCTTGCATCGCGCTGAAATACCACTTGATCCCCGGGCTGCAGGATATCGACAACCGCATCAACGGCTAGGGGATTGGTATAGGAGCTGGAGCCCGCGTCCATGGCACTTCCGGTGCGGCTGACATACAAGATCCGCGAGGGGGCCCAGTCCGGGTCCGTGTAGTAGCGGTTGAACTGCTCCTCAAAACCGAGGTAGTTGCCTCCGCGCACTACTGCAGCTGCGGCGAAAGTTTGTCCGCTGGGACCACTCGCTGCCAAATAGAGCCCTGTGAGGAGCAGAGAAGCGTACATCCGCCTTTGTAGTAGTGTCACCTTCAATCCTCTCTGCGTCAGCTAAAGTCTAAACTTTCATGTGTTTATCTATGCAATCAGAGCAGTTATACCTGAGTCTACTTCATGTTAAAACACTGTACTAACCTGGTTCGTTCCCGATTGATTGTCTGAGACTTAGTGCAAGCTAGGTACGCTATAGAAACAGAGATGGGCCTCTGCATAGAAGGTACTGCCGATGCTTGAGAAAGCCGAAAAATTCCCGTCAAATTGAGTGTCAGCTCGTTGACCTTCTTGCCCTAATCTGCGATGCTCGGTAGCATTGATGATAGCTACGCTCAAAACAATAGTAGTGTCATATCTACGAAATGGACACAAAGCAATTTGGTGCTTTGATAGTCAGGAAAACTTTGATGAAAAATCTTCTAAGTACTTCAATTTTGGTGCTATTTACGTGCGTCACATTCAACGCGTCGGCTACCCCCTTAACCAATCCTAAGCCTACCGATCTGCTTGAAGATCTGGATGGCTCCGGATATTTCACACCGGCTGTAGGTATATTGGCCATCGAAGTACTAGATATTTTTGAGTCCTTCGCCCTCCCTGGAAGCAGCTTTGGCTTCTTCTTTGAAGGTGCCGATGTCAACAACAGTGCTAACCTGTTCACAATCTTCAGTTCCACCGATGTATCGAATGACCAAGCTGTCATCGATTTCACTACCGGTTTTGTGTTTGACATTGAAGAGGCTACTATTGAAAGCTCCTTTACAGGGTCTGGTAATATCGGCTTCTTCTTGACTCTAAATGCATTGGGCGGATTCAATCTTTTCTCCGACTCGAGTTTAAATTCCGGTGTTGATTGGTTCGGTGCCTTTCCATTTATCGCTGCCCCAGAGAACTTAGCCCTTTTCTTTCAGGGTGCAACCCCAACTGACCTGCTTTCACTGCATGTGGTTAGCGGACTGACATCAGTTCCCGTACCCGAACCAGCAAGCGCGTTCTTGCTGCTGCTTGGGCTGATCGGCTTCGCTCGAACTCGCAAGACTGTGAGCGCGTAGTAGGCTATTTGCTGGTTCAGCCAGCACTAACTATGTACTCATTGAGTGCGAGTCGCTAAAAAAACCTGTTATACGACTTTCGTTCTTAGGGGGCTAAAACGGCTCTCTCTTCCGTCCTTGTTCATCCTGCTGGTATTCGGGTTTCCCTTCCCCTCTCCGGGAAATTGATTATTAATAAAAAATTGGATTCTATCTCATGGAGTTCAATGTTCAGCCAGCTCCGAGCGTTTGTTAGTTAACTTGTAGCATGTAATAAATAACACATTAAAGACAAACTGCAGACGCCTCTTGTATAGTAGTTCTATGAGAACCAATAAAGACAATATCAAACTCGTGCTATTCGATTTGGGCGGAGTATTGGTTAAGCTCGGAGAAATTTCCGACATGTGGGCCGATAAGAAAGGCGACTACGCAGCTGAAGATTTTTGGAAACTCTGGCTTAATCACGATGCGATTCAAGCGATTGATTGCGGAAAAATGGATGTAGACGAGTTTTTAAAGCATTGGATCGAGGATTGGAATCTTGAGACGTCCTTTGATGATCTCGAAAAGATCTACAGCGACATCGTTCGCGAACCTTATCCTGGTGCTCTGGAGCTTATAGAAGATTGCCGGAAACATTACAAAGTAGCTTGCCTGAGCAATATGACTGCTGGGCATTGGCCGAAGGTACAGAGTTTCGGTTTCGCAGATTGTTTTGATCACACTTTTGTCTCCTGTCTGACGCATAGCTGTAAGCCCAATCGACGTGCCTATGAAATCGTTTTAGAGCAATGTGCTCTTGAGCCGCAGGAGATTCTTTTTATCGATGACAATGTAACGAATTTACAACCTGCGAAAGATTTAGGCATAAGAGTGCTCGAAGCGAAAACCGCGGCAGGGGCCAGGGCGGGTCTGGTCGCATTATCTTTGCTTTAGATTGAGACTGATAACCCCAAACTTAGCCCAGTCATGGGAGCTCAAAGGAAGCGATTCGAAAGCGATGGAGAATCAGGAGGTTTCTGAATATGCTGCGAGAGCCTCGCGGCTAAGCTAGCATCCAAACCCCTAATTGATGTTCAAGTTTTCAGGCGGCGAGTGTTTGAGCTTCAAGCTAATACGCTGGCGAGTTCAATTACAGCGATTGTTGATGCTCCACCTGTTAGCAAGATGAATGGATTGTCCCAGGTATGAGGTGAGAATGCCTCCGCGACAGTCGTCGCCAATGGAATTATCGCTAATGCGAGGACAAATTCCAGGGCGCTAAAATTATTTCTCAGCACTATTATCGCAATAATGCCAGTCAGAAATACGCAAAGACTGCCTTCTATACTTCGGTAGTAGGTTTTCTCAGTAAAAAAGCCTCTTGCCTTATATTTATGTTTACCAAACTTCACACCAATTGGTTCGGCCAAGCCGTCTCCAATGCTCGCCACAATACTTGTTACGGTGATAAGGGCTACCCGCTCATATGGCTGCAGCATAAGTATGACAAATACAACCGAGACATATATGCCGACAAGCTGGGTCGCACCCCAAAAAAGAGTGTTAGGGCGATCTTCAGGACGGTCGAATGATGCAAACGCTATCGCAAAAAAAGAAATTCTGTTCCGAATGGGTTCGATGAACAAAACCATACAGCTAATCAATACAGAGCTGTTTAAAAGAAACGTTGCCACCGAGGTGTCATGAGGAAATGCTGAGATGAGCACTGCCGGCAAGAAGAACATAAGGAAATGTACGCCTTTCCTAGTGTAATTTACTTTCACATTAAATTTAACAACTATAAGGCCAAGGGAAAAAGTCGTTAAATAGATGCTAGCGATAGTAATTACTTGAGCGATCCAGAAATTTATTACCAGGCTAGACATCATTTCAGGAGCGTTCCCATCGGGTCTTAATCGTTTCTACCAGGCGCGAGGTAACGAGCCCCTGTTAAAAGTCAGCATACCTTGACTGCCCAGAAGCTGACAACCCTTGGCTTCTAAGGAGTAGCTATGTTTCGAGCCCGTAGTAGGGAATCACATCGAAATTCACATTCTCAGGATAATGCCAGTTTACTGGAATCCCATATTGTATGTGAGGGCGCTTGTAGTGGGCCGACCTCTGAAGCGTAGACGGTAATGAGCTCTACCTAAACACTTGGAAAAACTACTATGTCGAATTTCTTAGTGTTTTTCATTACAGGAAATATATAATCTTAAAAATGAATAACGAGCAGCTGTTTAAAAATTTGGCGGGCGATATGGTCTCTAAACCAGACGAGGCCGAAGTACTGCCCCGTGAATCAGCCTATGGAATCCATGTAGAGGGCGACAAAGTTCTCTTAGTTCGTCCAACTTGGTCTAGAAAATGGGATCTGCCTGGAGGGAGGATTGAAGAAGGCGAAACCCCATTTCAAAGTATGACTCGTGAGTTTCTAGAAGAGACTGGCTACATGGTGAATATTAGTGACTCCATTCCCCTCGGAAAAAAGCAAGAATGGTTCTACAATGACCTGGAGGATTCTTTTCATGATTCCACAATGCATTTTTTCTTGGTGAAGTCTGTAGCAAAGCAAGGGGAGATTACTTCGACAGATGAAATTGAGACGCTTGAATGGGTGTCCCGGGATCAACTAAATGAAGATAACTGTAATGTGAGTTTGCTTTCGTTTATTTTCGGAGTCTAGGGATACGTATACATGCAGGAATCTGCTTCTAATTTCTCTAGCCCATTCGATTGCACACTCTTCAGACCATGGCGAAGCAGACTTGCTTAGCAAGCTCTCCGAGCAAATACGCTCTGGACGTTCAACCTTAGTAGTTGGTAAATACGCATGAACATTGAATTAGTATTATGAAGCCAATCTTATGGTTCATTCCTGCCTTTCTCGTTTTCACGGGAATTTTACTACTTTCGACTGTGTTATCAGTGTCTTTTCAGATTGAAGGCGTGACATACACGGACAAGCTATCCCATACATTCGCATACTTTCTGCTGATTTCAACTTTGCTTATGGCTTTTTACAAGAATGATATTTTACAAGGTAGCTACTGGTTGCTACTAATGATTGCCTGTTCTGCATATGGAGTTTTCCTTGAATTCGTTCAGTACAGCTTTTTCCCGATTCGGTATTTCGAGTGGCTCGATGCGCTTGCTAATGTATCGGGTGTACTCGTCGGTGGTTTTATCTTCGCTGTGTTTCGCTCTCTCAAAAAAGGCGATTCATAGGGGCTGCCTAATTACGATTTCTGATAGATTGCGCTCCTGGCCTTGGCGGCAAAAACTTTCACCACAGCACGACTTAAGTCACTCCCGCTCTCTCTGG
Organism: uncultured Gammaproteobacteria bacterium; assembly: GCA_963976555.1. GTDB lineage: Bacteria > Pseudomonadota > Gammaproteobacteria > Pseudomonadales > Pseudohongiellaceae > UBA9145. Next base: position 12,077 of record CAXBLN010000054.1, on the reverse strand, counting down.
GCAGTTCCCAACCCCATAGCCCTCAGGTACTATCCTCAAAGCAATAATTTCACCTAATCGGGGGCAGTATGCACACAAGATCTCCTCACACGATCCTATTCCTACTCTCAGTCGTCTTCCTCTCGGTAGCTACCGAAGCCGCCGACTGGCCTAGCTATGGCGGCGACAACGGTTCACAAAAATACTCCCCACTTGATCAGATTGACGCCGGCAACGTTGCCGACTTGGTTACTGCCTGGAGCTGGAGCAGTGTCGACAATGACACGGTAGCTGCGAACATAGCTGCAGAAAACTTTCGAGCGATGCCTGCAGGATTTAAGGCGACTCCGATAGTCATAGAAGGCGTAATGTACATTCCGACCTCATTCGGCCGAGTCGTAGCGCTGGACGCACGCACCGGTATGGAGAAGTGGGTGTTCGATACCGAAGCCTGGCAGGCAGGGAGGCCCGCAAATCTAGGTTATAACTCACGTGGCGTAGCCTACTGGGAGAATGGGGACAAGAAGCGGATTTTCTACGCAACTAACGACTCTAACCTTTGGTCACTGGACATTGAGAGCGGGGAGCCAGATTCTGATTTCGGGCAGAACGGTAAAGTGGATTTAGCCGAGGGTCTGGGGCGAGAGATAGACAGAAGGCAATACGGTGTAGTGTCTCCACCTCTGGTTACAAACGACACTGTGATCGTGAACTCGATCATTAATGATGGCCCCACTACCAAAGAAATGCCTCCTGGTCATGTGCGTGGATTCAATCCCGATTCCGGCGCGATTGAATGGATCTTTCATACTATTCCGCAGGCAGGGGAATTCGGCAATGAAACTTGGGAAGATGATTCTTGGGAGTACACGGGAAATACTAATTCCTGGACCATCATGAGCGCCGATGATGAACTGGGTATCGCCTATATCCCTATAGGTACACCTACCAATGATTGGTACGGCGGGCTCAGGAAGGGAGACAACCTGTTTGCGGAGAGCCTTGTAGCGGTCGAGGCAAAGACTGGCAAGCGACTTTGGCACTTTCAGATGGTTCACCACGGTGTATGGGACTATGACCTTCCGGCAGCGCCCACTCTAGTCGACATCACCGTAGATGGGCGAGCGATAAAGGCTATCGCACAGATTTCCAAACAAGGTTTCACCTATGTTTTCGATAGAGTTTCGGGCGAGCCAGTCTGGCCCATCGAGGAATTAGCCGTACCCCAAAGTACAGTGCCGGGCGAGGCTTTGTCTCCAACCCAACCATTTCCTACCAAGCCAGCGGCATTTGCCGTGCAGGGAATCACAGACGAAACATTGATCGATTTTACGCCGGCACTTCGACAGGAGGCACTGCAGTTAATCGAGCGTTTTGACTATGGGCCGGTCTTTACGCCGCCATCACTGCGCGGGACGATCAATATGCCCGGCTGGGGAGGCGGTGGTTGGTGGACCGGTGCCTCATTCGACCCAGATACGGGTATGTTTTACGTGCCATCCGCCACGATTCCTATTGTCGTCCAATTGGTCGAAGCCGATAGCGAGCAGTCTAATCTGCGCTATACCAGAGGTGGGGCGAGCAATGTCGGTGGTCCGCAGGGTTTGCCTCTAACCAAGCCTCCGTACGGGCGTATTACTGCTATTGACCTCAACACCGGCGAGCACGGGTGGATGGTTCCCCATGGTGAAGGCATAAGACAGAAAATCATCGATATGGGAATCCTCGACCCTGGCCCTGTGGGTGGTCCAAGCAGGACTGGGCCGGTATTAACCAAGACCCTGCTATTCATCGCTCAATCGGACAATGGTCGAAATGTCTTGCGCGCGTATGACAAGGCTAATGGAGAGATCGTCCATGAAATCGATCTCCCGCTGCCTCCTCAGGCAACACCGATGAGCTATTCAGTGGATGGGAAACAATATGTTTCCCTCGCGCTGGGTGGCGGGCCAGACGCCCGGGTTCTCACGCTTTCGCTACCCTAGACAGGGGACCCGTAGCCGCCAAAAAGTGTAGTAAATCGATACAGATTTTCTGCGAATCCGGGACTGTTTATGTGGCTGTCTATGGTATTATGAGCGCTGGTAACTCTTGTCGGTCCCCACGCAATGATAAGTTATAAACCCCGCCAGGCCCGGAAGGGAGCAACGGTAGTAACTGACTCATGTGCCGCGGTGTGGCTGGCAAGAGCTGCCTCCAATCAAATTCTCACGAGAGCTGATATCTCTGCCCTGGGCATTTACACCCCTTTAGGCAGTTTTTAGACTTAGAAACCAGATGAGCTACCAAGTCCTAGCCCGAAAATGGCGACCCAGCGATTTTACCCAAGTCGCCGGTCAGGCTCATGTGCTCAAATCCCTGATCAACGCACTCGATAACGAGCGCCTGCACCATGCCTACCTTTTTACAGGTACTCGTGGAGTCGGCAAAACAACGCTAGCCCGCATTCTCGCCAAGTGTCTCAATTGCGAGGAAGGCATCTCTTCAAAGCCTTGCGAACAGTGCGATTCTTGCAGGGAAATAAACGAAGGGCGGTTCATAGACCTAATAGAAGTAGACGCGGCCTCTCGCACTAAGGTCGAGGACACGCGCGAGCTTCTGGATAATGTCCAGTACGCGCCGAGCAGAGGGCGATTCAAGGTGTATCTCATTGATGAGGTGCATATGCTCTCAAATCATAGCTTTAACGCGCTACTCAAGACCCTCGAAGAGCCGCCGCCTCATGTGAAATTCCTTTTTGCGACCACTGATCCACAGAAACTGCCCATAACCATACTGTCGAGATGTTTGCAGTTTAATCTAAAGAACCTTAGCCCACAGCTAATCACCGAATATCTTGGCTCAATTCTAAAGAAAGAAGAGATTGAGTATGAGGAGGAGGCGTTGTGGCAAATCTCTGCTGCGGCCTCCGGAAGCATGCGCGATGCGCTCACACTCGTTGATCAGGCAATATCTTACTGCGAGGGTAGTGTCGTCACCGATGGCGTGATTGAAATGCTCGGAGTTCCACCGCAGAAGCAAGTTTACGAATTATTAAAAGGCATGGCGTCACGCTCAGTCTCGACAATCCTCGAGCTAATTCGTGAAATCTCCGAGCAGACCCCCGACTATAGTCATACTCTGGATAGCCTCTTATCGACACTGCACCGCGTGGCTATTGCTCAGATAGAGCCCAAAGCTGTGGACAACAGTTTTGGAGATATGCCGCAGATCATAGAGTTGGCCTCGCTGATAAGTGCAGAGGATATTCAGCTTTACTATCAGATGGGAATTAAAGGCAGGGAAGATCTCCGACTCTCAGCCGAGGTACGGACCGCCTTTGAGATGCTGCTTATCCGTATGCTGGTATTTTCGCCCAACTATGTCGAGCCTGTAGCGGCTAGCCTACCGACAGCTGTCGCAGCGGAAAGTCACACCCAGAGCACGACAGAAGGGAAGGCATTCGAGGGCGAAAAAAAAAAGAATAGAGTAGGGCTAAAAGCAGACAGAGGCACAGATACGGCCGAATCGGAGCGAATTGATGAGAATAAATCAGCTAAGGAGTTGCCTGAGACTGCAATATCCCAGATAGATGAGCGCGACGAACCGGCAGAGGTTCCGAAGCAAGCTCAAAAGAAGAGTGAAGGGCTTGCGTCAGCAGAGAAAGACGATTCAGATGTTATATCTTTTAGCGCATTGAACAAAGAGAGCTGGCTACGACTCTATCCGCAACTTTCAATAAGCGGGATTGCGGCGAATGTATTGGCAAACTCAGACTTCCAGCGCGCAGATGAGAACACTGCCTATTTCGTGCTCGATCACTCGCAGAGCGCTGTATTCAGCGAGGAGTTGCTACCCAAAATTTCGCAGGCCCTTAGCGATTATTTTTCTCCTGAGATAGTCGTGCACATTGAAATCGGGGAAACTGCGAACGAGACACCCGCGTTGCTGAGCCAGAGATTGAAAGAAGAAAAACACGCTGCGATGGTGAATGAATTTGAGAGCGACGAGAATGTTCAGGAGCTGTTGAAACATTTTTCCGGCACACTGGCAAAAGATTCTATCGCACCACAAAAGGACTAGTACTGCATATGACCGATCTAAATGAAATCATGAAGCAAGCAAAGCAGATGCAAGAACAGTTCAAGAAAGCACAGGAAGAGCAGCTCAAGACGCGCACGGAAGGTGAGTCTGGGGCCGGCCTTGTAAAGATTGTGATGAACGGCAAGCATGACGTTCTTAGCGTAAGTCTGGATGACGCCCTCATGAGTGAAGAGAAAGCGGTTATAGAAGATCTTCTCGCCGCTGCTGTGAATGACGCTGTGCACAAGATCGAAGAGAAGAACAGAGACACCATGAGCGGTATGGCCGGTGGAATGAAGATGCCCGATGGCTTTAAATTTCCGTTTTAGGAGCAGATGTGAATTCCAGCCCGCTAATTGATCAGCTCATAGAAGCCTTTCGCTGCCTTCCCGGTGTCGGCCCGAAATCGGCGCAGCGAATGACTTTGCATCTTCTGGAACGGAATAGGTCTGGCGGACAGAAACTGAGCGAGTCGCTTAGCATCGCCCTTAATGAAGTAGGCAACTGCATCCATTGTAGGACGCTCACCGAAGAGGAATCATGCCGAATCTGTGCGAGCGCGTCGCGTAACCAAAAGATTTGCTGCGTAGTTGAGTCACCTGCAGACGTTTTCGCTATCGAACAGTCTGGATCTTTCAGAGGCGTCTATTTTGTACTCATGGGACACCTGTCGCCGATAGATGGCATAGGCCCGGATCAATTAGGAATAAGCCAATTGCTAGAGAAAGTTGAAAACAATGGCATAGAGGAGGTCATCATCGCCTGCAACCCAAACGTGGAGGGAGACGCTACAGCCTACTATATTGCAGAGCAATTAAAGAACTCGACAGCAAAGGTATCGCGGATCGCACATGGCGTGCCAGTGGGAGGCGAATTAGAGTTCGTCGATGGCAGTACTTTAACTCACGCCTTCGCCGGGCGTAAGTCGATGGCACAATCTTGAGCGGCTCTTTATACGAGCCTCGTTTCTGCGATGGCATGCCCATCGAGTACATCAGCGATGCGGCTACTCTCAATTCGCGCTGTGAGGCGTGGATGCAGGAAGAGTTCCTCGCGGTAGATACGGAATTCGAACGAACGAATACGTTCTATGCTCGAATAGGCTTGCTTCAAATCGCGGACAGCAAAAGCTGCTATCTAGTGGACCCGCTTACGATCGATGATTGGGAAGCGTTCAGGCAATTACTTAATACACCGACATGCACCCTGGTCATGCATTCCTGCAGTGAAGACCTAAACCTTTTGCTGACCTTTCTGGGCTGTTTGCCAGTTTCTCTGTTTGATACCCAGCTCGCTGCTTCGTTTTTGGGCCTGGGCTTTAGCATCAGCTATCAGGGTATGGTCGAACAGCTAGTAGGAATCGAGGTCGCTAAAGATGAAACCCGTTCTGACTGGATCAGACGGCCGCTTTCGGAAAAGCAAATCCAGTATGCCGCCACCGATGTCCGCTACCTCTTGCAAATACGCAAGCTACTCAGCGATCAGATTGCCGCTAAAGGTATGACAGATTGGCTAGAGGCAGACTGCGCTGCGCAGCTTTCTGTTGCACGATTAGCGGAGGATGAGTCACAGTGGCAGTCGTACTATGCTGGCCTGAGTAATGCGTGGAAACTCGATAGCGAAGCTCTGCAAGCATTACAACAGCTCTGTGTTTGGCGTGAAGAGACCGCAAGGCAGAGGAATAAACCGAGGAGTTGGATCGTCAAAGACAACGACCTGTTAAGCTTGTGCAACGAGCTTTCAACTGTATTGAAGGCGGGTAATCTTAGTCTCGGCGACATTTCTAACGCCGATTCCGTGGAGCGTCGCTTTCTATCTCGTAATGCGAATGAGCTGTATCGGCTCCTCAGCGATCCAAGTAATGCCACCGAAGTTGATACAGGCCTGCTAAGCAAGCCACTCAGTACGTCGCTGCGTAAGAAGCTCAAGCTGACCAAGCAGGCCGCGAACTCGAAGGCCGAAGAGTTGGGTATGTCCCCCGAATTGCTTGGCCGGAAAAAGTATCTTGTCGAACTGCTGAAGGATTACGACACGACGGGCGCTTTGAGATGGACTGGCGAGTTCGCTGGATGGCGACGGGAGCTGCTCGAGTCAGAGATCACCGCGATACTTGAGAAGGGGTGACCGATGCCGAATGCTGCCTTGCGATCGAAGTTTTGGGAGCTGCCGCTGGACACACTCAATCCTCAGGAGTGGGAAAGCCTCTGCGACGGTTGTGGCCGCTGCTGTCTTAAGAAATTTAGTGATGAAGAAAGCGATGAGGTCGTCTATACACGCATTGTTTGCCGATACTTCGATGAGCAGACTAGCCGCTGTGGATGTTACTCAGAGCGAACGAAGAATGTGCCGGATTGTTTGGATGTCAGAGCAATGGATCTGGCTATTAGCAATTGGATGCCCGACAGCTGCGCGTATAAGCTGCGGTATCAGGGACGTAAGCTCTTCGATTGGCACCCCCTGATCGCCGGTTCACGAGCGAAGATGGCGGAAGCGGGTATTCTGCTAGAAGGTAAGGTCATCTCCGAGGAGCATGTGCATCCGGACGGTTTCGAGGAGCACATGATTAGATGGGTGAACGCGTAGATGGAAGCAATCGGTAACTACTGGTTTTTTTGGCTGCTATATCTGCTTGCTGCGGGCATTTTTACCGCCGTGTTCTGGAGAGCTACTCGCTTCTCCCACGCAAGCTGGACTTCCTACAGCCTTCGGGCAGTGGCCATCGCTCTCATCTTCACTCCTTGGTACAGCAATCCGCAAGACAGCGGTATGGCGCCAGCGCTCATGATAGCCACTCTGGATGCCATCACGGCGGGGGGCGCGGCGGCCTACCGGAGTTTTGTGCCCCTTGTCCTGGCTATTATCTTCGGCCTTCTTGTTGCCGGAGCCCTGTCGTTTGCGCAAAAACGACGGGATAAATTATTAATTAATAACAATAGCTTAAAGAATAAACCTAAAGTTTCACAGCAATAGAATGCAACTATTGACTTCCCCCCGCGCGCGTTTTCTGTTTGAATTTGCCTCCCTAGAGTTACAAAATTTAAATTTACTAATTCAAAACAATAGCTTAGCAAGCAGGGGTTTGTCATGACTGGTCATTTCGTTTCCTTGGTTTTCATCATGTTAGTGGTTGGAGCCGCAGGCGGTGTTATCAACTATTTTACGCTCGGATCAAAGCAGTCTGCAGATAGTGGCCTGTTATGGCGCTGCGTCATGCTGGGAGTCCTGATGACGTTTCTGGTGCCTTTCATTCTCTCCGTCTTTGGCAGTACGCTGATTGTAGATAGCGAAGGCAATCCCGCGAATCTACTGAACTACGTCGCTATCTGTCTGGCTGTCGCTATCGCGCCAAGGTTTTTCCTAAGCAATGTATCCGATAGCGTCCTCAATGAGACCCGTGCTACGAGTGACAAGGTTGATTTGCTCCAATACCAGCTGAAACAGCTACAAGAAGAGCTATTGCCTCTCATAGATACCGAGACCGAAGACGACGCGCTCACCGATATGGCTATTGGCAATGAACCAGATCCTAACGAACTGGACACTACTTCCTCCAAAGTGTTGAAAACACTAGGTTGTGGGAGATTTATCTATCGCTCCTTACCGGGCTTGTGCCGCGAGGCCGAAACGGATGAATCGACGATGGTTAAAACCCTGGGCTTTCTTACCCTCAGGTCTCTAGCTGGACGAGTCGGTGGGAGAAAAGGCGTGCGCTGGTATATCACCGAACGTGGCAGGAAGATTATCGAGGTAGGAGCATAGGCTAGCCAGGACATTGTAGGTCGATTGCCAGGTTCGGTACTCGGCGTTTCTCTGTATTAATGCAGGGGCGATGTTTACAATACGCAGACATATTACGCAGTGGAAAAGATTCATGAATTTTACCGGTACCGAAGATTACGTAGCAACGAGTGAATTGCAGTTGGCCGTCAATGCAGCAATTGCCCTACAGAAGCCGCTATTGATAAAGGGCGAGCCGGGAACCGGTAAGACAATGTTGGCAGAGCAGATAGCGAAGTCATTGAATCTTCCTCTGATTCAATGGCATATCAAATCGACCACGAAGGCGCAGCAAGGCCTATACGAATACGACGCGGTTTCCCGACTCAGGGATTCACAATTGGGTGATGATAAAGTTCACGATATTTCAAATTACATCGTACAAGGAAAGATCTGGGAGTCCTTTGCATCGGACCAACAATCGGTGCTATTGATCGATGAAATAGATAAGGCCGATATCGAATTTCCTAACGACATGTTGTTGGAACTCGATAAGATGGAGTTCTTTGTCTACGAAACGAAGCAGCTAATAAAGGCTGAGACCAGACCCATCGTTATTATCACCAGTAACAACGAGAAGGAGTTGCCCGACGCTTTTCTGCGGCGCTGCTTCTTTCATTATATCGAATTTCCGGACACTCTCACGATGGAGAAAATCGTGGATGTCCACTATCCCAATATTAAGAAGGATTTGCTCAGTCAGGCCATGGATGTATTCTTCGATGTTAGGAAAATACCCGGTCTGAAGAAAAAACCTTCCACCTCGGAGCTGATCGATTGGCTGAAATTGTTGATGGCTGACGATATTCCCGAAGATGTGCTGAAGAATCATAGCGCAAAGAATGCTATCCCTCCTCTTTATGGCGCGCTGTTGAAAAACGAGCAAGATGTGCATCTCTTGGAAAAACTGGCTTTCATGCATAGAGCCAAGAACTAGCTCAAGCACGGCCCGGCAAAGGCTCAACTATGCTAATCAATTTCTTCATGACTCTCAAACAGGAGCGCCTTCCGGTCTCCTTTACTGAGTTGTTCTCTCTACTCGAATGTCTCAAGCAAAATGTGATCTTCGCGAATGTCGAGGATTTCTATTACCTCTCGCGCCTGTGTTTCGTAAAAGATGAGAAGCACTTCGATAAGTTCGATATTGCCTTCGGTAAATATTTTGAAAATGTAGATGCCCTGAACGATCTGGCTATGTATCAGATCCCGGATGACTGGCTGCGAAAACAGATGGAGTCGATGCTTAGCGACGAGGAAAAAGCAAAGATCGAGGCCCTTGGTGGCCTGGACAAGCTCATGGAAGAGTTTCGCAAGCGCATGGAAGAGCAACAGAAACGGCATCAAGGGGGCAACAAGTGGATTGGCACGGGCGGAACCTCGCCCTTTGGTGCCTATGGCTACAATCCGGAGGGTATCCGTATCGGGCAGCAAGGGGGGCGCAATGGCAGTGCCGTTAAGGTGTGGGACAAACGAAACTATCGCGACCTGGATGATTCCGTAGAAATAGGCACGAGAAACATCAAAATGGCTCTGCGCCGCCTGAGAAAGTTTGCCAGGACTGGCGCGGCAGAAGAACTCGATATTAACGATACAATCTCTTCGACGGCGAAGAACGCGGGCCTGCTGGACATAAAAATGGTGCCGGAGCGCCACAATTCGGTAAAGGTCTTATTGTTCTTCGACGTGGGCGGATCGATGGACCCTCACGTAAAACTTTGTGAAGAGTTGTTCTCTGCGGCACGCACGGAGTTTAAACACCTTAAGTACTATTATTTTCATAACTTCATCTACGAGTCTGTTTGGACGAAGAGTCACAGGCGTCATGCGGAGACTACTTCAACGTTTGACATACTCCACAAATACTCGAAGGACTATAAAGTCATTTTCGTGGGAGATGCGACCATGGCTCCATACGAAGTGACCCACGTAGGTGGCAGCATCGAGCACTATAATGAAGAGGCAGGTGCAGTCTGGTTGAAGCGCCTAACAGATGTTTTCGACCATATGGTCTGGATAAATCCCACACCTAAGGAATATTGGGAGCATAGCTACTCCATAGAAGTTGTTAGAGAATTAATGGAAGAGAGGATGTTTTCTCTCTCAGTTAAGGGCCTGGAAGAAGCCATGACACTATTGACCAAGTGATTTTTTATGATTGAAAAGTTAACAGACGATTTACGCCCAGAAAAATATTCAAGCCTGGGACAGGTGATCGATTATTTTTGTGCCGAGCACTCTGACTTGCCGGCATTCACATGCTTCGGAAGCAGTCTTAGTTATAGTGAAATAGATGAATTGAGCAAACGTTTCGCTCATTATCTGATCTCTAAAACTAGCCTCAAGCCTGGCGAGAGAATTGCAATTCAACTGCCAAATTTGCAACAGTTTCCAGTCGCGTTCTACGGTGCAGTCCGAGCTGGCCTGGTAGTGGTCAATACGAATCCGCTTTACACGGTTCAGGAAATGTCCCATCAGTTTAAAGATTCCGGCGTCAAGGGCATCGTTATCTTATCCAACTTCTGCGACAAGCTGGAAAAGGTTCTGGCTGATACTGCGATCGATACGATTGTCGTGACGCAATTGGGCGATTTGCAGAAACCAATCAAACGCCGATTTGTTAATTTCATGGTGAAGTATGTGCGGCGGATGGTGCCTGCATACTCTCTGCCACAGGCCGCCGACTTCCAAAAGATTATCGATACCCCGGCGCCGCAATTCGACTATCCCCAGTCCGGGCAGGGCGACGATACCGCATTGATCTTATATACCGGCGGCACTACGGGAATAGCCAAAGGTGCGATGCTCAGTCACAATAACCTGATCGCGAATATGATGCAGTTGCGCTCACGCTGTATTGGCGTGATTGAAGACAAGATCGAGAACATCCTTGCCCCTTTGCCGCTATATCATAGCTACGCATTCCTACTCCATTGCCTTACGATGACCTACGCCGGCAATAACAATATCTTGGTAGCCAACCCTAGAGATATTGGCGGGCTCATCAAATTATTTAAGGAATGGCCAATAAGTGGGTTTGTCGGGATCAATACCTTGTATCTCGCTCTAATGCGCCACGAGGATTTTACAACTATCGATTTCAGCCCTATGAAATTCTGCGGTGCTGGCGGCATGGCCATGACTTCGTCGGTTAGTGAAGAATGGACAAAGGCTACCGGCACTATAATCTACGAAGGTTACGGACTTACCGAATGCTCGCCAGTAGTGGCTGTCAATATCCCGGGTAAGGAGCGTGCCGGAACCGTAGGCCCGGTCGTGCCCGAGACAGAAACCAAAGTTGTCGATGATGAAGACAACGAGGTAGCGGCGGGTGAGAGAGGCGAGCTTTGGATTCGCGGCCCACAGGTTATGAAGGGTTACTGGAACTACGAAGGTGAGGATGGCGTCGGACTTACAGCCGACGGCTGGTTTAAATCAGGCGACTACGTAGAAATCAGTGATGACGGCTACATATCGATCGTCGACCGCAAGAAAGACATGATATTGGTCTCCGGCTTCAATGTGTTTCCAAACGAGATTGAAGACTGGGTCAATCATCATCCAGACGTATTGGAAAGCGCGGCCATCGGCATTCCATCTGAGAAAACGGGAGAGTCGATCAAGCTATTCATCGTACCGAGGAATAAGGAAATCGATATCGAGTCTGTGCGGAGCCACTGCAAAGAAGGCCTAACGGCATATAAGCTTCCTCGGGAGATCGTTTTGATTGAAGAGATTCCAAAATCTATTATCGGTAAGATTCTACACAGAGAGTTGCGAGAGAAATCCTGATTTTGTCTTTTGCTACCTCTAATTAAGCCTCCAAATTTTGTCCAGAAACTGGAAATTCAGAATTGAATTCTTTACTGCAGAAGCTTGATAGTTGTCAGCTGGTAGATGTTTTTCGGCTACAGAAAATGCTGCGCAATATCGAGCGAGACACCTCGTCCGCGAAGGATAGGGCGACATCTGTAAGCGTCCTGGAGGAAGCCATTGAGAAATCGCAACGCGCCTGTGATAAAAGGCGTGCAGCAATACCCGACAAGGTTCATTATCCCGAAGACCTTCCGGTAAGTGTCCGTGCGCCCGAGATCGTTAGGCTTCTTGCGAAACATCAGGTACTCATCGTAGCGGGTGACACCGGTTCCGGTAAGACCACGCAGCTACCCAAGGTCTGCCTGGAGGCTGGCTTCGGCGTGAGAGGCCTTATAGGCCACACGCAGCCCAGGAGACTGGCAGCGCTGTCGGTAGCCTCACGCATC
>CAXBLN010000053.1:0-22391 GCA_963976555.1 uncultured Gammaproteobacteria bacterium | reverse complement strand
TTTTGAAGTGCTCGAGGTCTCCTTGGTTGAAGGTCGCTATTTCGACGAGTCGGATAGTTTCAATTCTCTTCCCGTTGTCATAATCAATGAGAGATTCTCGGAAAGCCTTTGGCCTGGTCAATCGGCGCTGGGAAAGAGGATACAGATAAATCCTGAGACCGAAGGTGAGTGGCATACGGTAGTAGGTGTCACCACGCACATCATTCATGGCAACCCGTTAGGGAACTACGATCAGAACCCAACTCTCTATAGATCACTCAACCAGAGCACGCCGACGAACTTCTCGTTAGCGATAAAACTTAATCGTCCTCTCAGTGATACCGATGCTGAACGTTTGATTGCCGACACCGTGCAGGGCCTAGATCGAGAATTGGCAGTTACTGCAATGCGCTCGTTAGCAAGGGTGACAGAGATGTCTATGCAGGGCATGGACTTAATCGCGAAGTTTTCCATCGCATTCGCGCTTGGAACCTTCGTTCTGGCTATCGTTGGTGTCTACGGTAATATTTCGCGTGCTGTCTCTCAGAGAACCAATGAGATCGGCATTCGAAGGGCCCTCGGCTCGAGTAATAGAAAAGTACTATGGGTTTTTCTACGTGAGGGGGCGCTCTATCTTCTCTGGGGAACAGTTATCGGCGGCGTGTCTGCGGTATTGATTAGCGGCGCCTTAGCCGGCTATTTCAATAATATTCTGACATTTCTACCGCTGATCGTACCAGCAGTCATAGCGACAATTGCGATTTTGGTGTTATTGGCCTCGTATCTGCCTGCGCGCAAGGCAATCGCAATTGAGCCAGGGGATGCGCTGCATTATGAATAAGAACAAAGGTCAGAGCTATGATCAATGAGCTGATTTTCAGCATTCGCCTGCTGCGAAAGAACCTAGCTTTTTCAGTAACCAGCCTTACTGTCATAACACTTGGCTTGACAGCCTCTCTGTGCGTGTATTCGATTCTCTATGAATTTAGAAAAGCGCCGCCGTTTCCTGGAGGGGAGCGATTCGCGGTAGTGAAAGTATTTGATCGGCTTAGTGGGTCGGAATTGAACATGCCTGATTTGACTGGCTATGGGTTCCACACCCTTAGTTCTCAAGCCAATAGCTTCGAACAGTTCGGAATGCTTAGCTACAGCAACTCAAGCCTTATGGTGGAAGAAGAAATGCGACCGCTAAGCCGTGTCTCAATAACACCAAACCTGATGACAATGACCGAACTTGTCCCACACCTTGGCAGGAATTTTGTAGCGGAAGATGGATACCTTGGTGCCTCCTTGGTGACAGCAATCAGCTATCAGTTGTGGAGAAGCGTGTTCCTTGAAAGCCCCGATATTATCGGACAAGAAGTACGCATAGACAATATTTCCCACACTGTAGTCGGAGTCATGCCGGAAGATTTCAATTACCCGCTCGCTCAAGATATCTGGACGCCTTTGCAGGTTCCGGAATCAGAGGCTCTGCCAAGTGGCGCCATTTATTGGTTGGCGGGCAAGCTTGAATCGGATGCCACCTTTGAGTCAGCTGCTCTCGAGCTGAATGGGGCGTTCAGTACCCTGCGCAAGGAGTTTCCACAAGAATACGGCAATCTTGAATTAGCGGTGGATGGCTTTAATGAGATCAAATCCCAAGGCACCAGCGGTACGGGAGCGCTATTCAATGGTGTTGCTGCGGTAATCTTTCTGTTGGCTAGTCTCAATTTGAGCGCCATACTATTTGCGAGGGCGAATGAACGTAGAGAAGAGCTTGCTGTGCGCAACGCCCTCGGTGCCAGCGTCTGGCAGCTGCGAAACCAGGTGCTACTGGAATCTGCTTTGCTCTGTATTCTGGGGTGTCTACTGGCAATCGGGCTTTCGATGCTAATTCTGCAATGGCTGCGGCTGATGCTTGAGACTGTGATGGCCTCACTGGGATCTGTCGTCAACTTCGAGTTCGTCATTCACCCTTCCGCGCTTGTCTATGCAGCCATAGCAACTTTTTTGATCTGGGCGGTTTCCTCCGCCGCAACTATTTACCGCGTCGGTAACGAGAACCTGTTTCAGGCAATGGAGTCTGGCTCGCAGAGTGCGTCGGTGAAGTCGAGGGGCATAGTCACGAAAATAATCATAGGCGCGGAAACGATCATCTCCTGCTTTCTATTAATCCTATGTGGATTGTTTACTTTTTCTGTGGTGAGCGCCTATCAACTGGATTTCGGCACAAGGCTCGATCGACTGTATACCGGCTATGTTTCTCTACTGCCTACCGCCTATGACGATACCGATAGTCAATTAAGGTATTTGGAACTATTGAAGAGTGAGTTAGTTCTGCAGCCAGAGATCCAGAATGTAGAATTTTCCAGCGCACTGCCTGGAGGTTGGGGTCTCGGCCTGCAAGTTACAGATTATGGATTGGATGACCGTGACCTAAGGCTGGATGGGCGCTACCCGGAAGCAGATTTGGTGATGATATCCCCAAATTACTTTTCAGAGCTCAACATTGAGCTGCTTCAAGGTAGAAATTTTACTGATCTCGATGACTCGACCTCATTGGATGTAGTGATCGTGGATGAATTATTCGCGCAACAGCATTGGCCTGACACGGATCCGCTTGGCAAACGCATACAACTCAGTCCAGAAGCAGGCGAAGAAGCGCTCGCAATAGTTGGTGTCAGTCAGCACATAGTGAATGGCCAGGCATTCGGAGAAGGCCTGAGTCAGCCCACAATGTATCGCCCGTTAGCACAAAGTCCTGTAAGGGCAGTGGGCATTTTAGTCAAGGCGCAGCGCGAGCTGGATGTTGCTGCACTCAGCGATATCTTGAACAACGCAGCGGCGCGCGTAGACCGCAGCGTTACGGTGCAGAGTGTTTATCCCTTATACGATCATCAGCGGTTGGGCCTAAGCGCCTTCGATTTCCTGGGACGCATTATGTCCGGGTTCGCAGTATTCACACTTTTGTTATCAGTAATCGGCATCTATGGGATCGTTTCCCGATCGGTGCTGCTGCGTGCAGCCGAAGTGGGAATCCGACGAGCCATTGGCTCATCGGATGGAGAGGTTATAGGTATTTTTCTAAAGCAGGGATTGCGCTACTTGCTGCTAGGGATTGTGATTGGTGGTGGGCTTGCGGTGTTGACAAGCGGAGTTATGGTTCAGATGTTTCCGGACATACTGGATGGCATGCCCCTGGTTCTGGCGACCGTATTTTCTCTGCTAGGCATCCTCATACTACTGGCTTCGTATCTTCCTGTTCGGAGGCTCGTACTGATTGAGCCGGGTGATGCACTACATTATGAATGAGTACAGGTATTGGACTATTTCTTAAATTCCAAAATCGGGAGAGTTGTTATGAATCATAAGCCTCAAATAGTTCTACGGAGAGTGTTGCTACTAACTTTAGTAGTGTCGTTGAGTGCCTGTCACATCAGGGTAAGTGGCAATGGATTTCGCGACAGTCACGGCTACGTCGGCCAACCGGGTACCTCGCGAGAATATGGTGCCAAACAGCTGGCTGGCCAGGATATCGAAGAGCACAACAACACAGTCTATGTGCCCCGTGGAATGAACGTAAAAGATATCAATACTATCAATGGGCGTGTGGTGCTTGAGGGAGGAGCCTCCGCTCGTAGTGTAAGTAGCGTAAACGGCAGAGTGCAGGTTGAAGGGCAAGGCTCCTATGCAGGCAGTGTGGACACGGTGAATGGCCGTATAAGCGCAATTGAGGGCGGGGAAATAGGAGGCAGCGCAACCACCGTAAACGGCAGAATCAATCTGGACAACGTTGCTGTGGGACGCAATGTAGAGACGTCTAACGGCAGCATCTATTTGGTTGATGCCACAGTTGGCAAAAATATAGAGACTCGCAATGGTGATGTGCGACTGGAGAATAGTGTAGTTGAACAAGATCTGATTATTCACAGTCGTTACAGGGTTAGTTTGTTGGGGTTCATTGATATCAAAAGAGAACGGCCGGAAATAATCGTAGGGCCTGGTTCGGAGATAAAAGGAAGCCTGATCGCACGAGCGGACGTGCGCCTGTATGTTCACGAGTCGGCGAAGATTGGGAATATCATTGGGGCTGATCCAGTGATGTATAACGGCCGCCTTCCATAAGCGATTGAGTCGAATGGCTTGCCGATTTTTCTTTAGTAACTAATATACGGACAGGGCTAATGAATTACTGGTTTGAATTAAAGTATACGCTACGCCTGATGCGCAATAAGTTGAGCTTTACTTCCTTGTGCATCTTGGTAATAGCATTGGGTATTGGCATTAGTATTCCATTGCTTTCCATGGCCAACTACTTAGGACTGCAAGACTTGCGAGTGGAGAATGGCGAGCGGATGGTGGTCTTGAAGAAGACTGAGTCAGGCGTACAAAACTCTGCTTTTACTGATGCGCTCATTTTTCAGCGACTTCAACAGAGTGACCATAGCTACGAAACCATCGGTGCCTTCGAGTCATTCTCGGCCATCTTCAGCGATGGCGGCAGCGCAGAGGCGTTCAACGGCGCCAGAATCGACGCAGATACGCTGGGGCTGTTGCAGACCAGCCCGCTATTAGGGCGCTCTTTGCAGGCAAACGATGCTGTTCCTGGTGCGGCCCCAGTTGCAGTAGTGGGCTATGCCCTCTGGCAAGGGTACTACGCTGGCAGAGAGGACATAGTGGGTTACCAAAGTAGGATCAATGGTGAGCCGTATACCATCGTCGGCGTTATGCCAGAGGGATTTAGCTTTCCCATTAGACACAATCTTTGGTTACCTTTTCAACTGGACGTCAACCCAGCACCAGGTGCAAACAATAGATTAAGCATCGTTGGTCTATTGAATGAAGGAGTCTCTTATGAGTCTGCTGAACTTGAATTTAATTCGTTAATGGAATCATTGGGAGAGGAATTTCCCGAATACTACAGTGGCTCAGTTGGTGTCGTCATGTCTTATCCGCTAATAACAATGAACGATGGGCCAATATTCGGGCAGCTTATTGTTGGCATGGTCGTCATCATACTGCTGCTGGTTTGTTTTAATGTGACCAATTTGTTGACTGTGCGTAGCAGTGAGCGTATCTCGGAGTTAGCCGTTCGAAGCGCTTTAGGGGGCACGCGTTGGAGAATCATGAGTCAGGTTCTCTTTGAGTCATTATTGATTTGTATGGTGGCTGCGGGAATAGGTTTGTTGGCAGGTGCTTTGGCGCTAGCTGCAATTCGAAGCCTGGTTGCGAGCTTTCCGGGTGCCATGGCGTTTTGGGTAACCTTCGACTTACGACTGAGCGACATATTTGGCGTGTTAATAATGACGCTGGGCATATGGCTTATATCGGGTCTATATCCTGCGTGGCAAATTTCCAGGCAAAACATCAGTGGCTTACTCAGTAGCGATGCCGGAAGTGTTGCCGGTGGCGCGGCGGGTCGTCTAACAAGGCTGCTGGTAACACTGCAGATTATTGGATCTAGCTTTCTGTTAATTATCGGCATGTTTTTTATAATTGGTATTTATGCGGGTAGCCGCGCAGACATGGGCATTGAGAGTGAGGGTTATCTTTCGGCCGAAATCGACCTCTCGTTAAGTAACTATTCTGACGCTATGAGCAAAGTCAGTTTTCTGGACAATTTAGGCCGGGAACTGGAAAGTTCTGATCAGTTTGAAAGCGTTACCTTCGCGACTGACTTGGCCGGGCAGTTTCCTCCGCGCCTGGCTTATAGCCTGGAAGATCGAGATGTTTCAGTCGAGTCACGTTACCCGCAGGTAGGATTGGTTTGGTCCAGCCCAAATTATGCCAATCTCATGCAAATTGATGTGCTCAGCGGTAGATACTTTGATTTCGATGACAGCGCAAGTAGTTTACCGGTGGTGGTTATCGATGAAATTATGGCGGACAGGTTCTGGCCCGATGAATCGGCCCTGGGTAAGCGCATTCAACTAGAGCCTAATCAATCAAGTGAATGGCTGACAGTGGTTGGGGTAATTAACCACCTAATCCAGGGACAACCCACGGCGGAACGTTTTTACCAGAGCACTGTCTACAGGCCCTTCGCCCAGCTGCCTCTGGCAAGCGAATCGATACAGGGTAGAGTCGGTGCAATTTCAATGGCCATAGCGGCGCCAGGCCTGTCACTGACACCGATGAATGAATACGAACAATTGCTAAAAGCGGAAACGGCTAGCATTGATCGAGATGTTCCGGTGTCAGCTGTTATGCCATTGTCTCGCGCCATTTACCTGGCTATGGAAAGCGTTGGCCTGTCAATGGACGTCATGATCTACATTTCCCTGACAACTCTCTTTCTCGCCATAATCGGCATCTACGGTGTGATCTCGCGCTCGGTACTTTCTCGAGGCAAAGAAATCGGTATTCGTCGAGCCTTGGGCTCAAGCAACTTTAGGATAATTAGAATCTTCCTTAAGCAGGGCACAAGGTTCTTGTTGTCAGGTGCGCTTTTTGGCGGCGTAGGAGGAGTGCTAGTCGCCAACAGCATTGCCGGTGCCATGGGATCGCAGGGAAGCAATTACGGATTCCTGTTGATAGTAACAGTGCCGGTTTTGTCCTGTCTGGCTTTGTTGGTATTCATTGCATCCTATTTGCCGGCCAGAAAGCTCATAGCGTTTGAGCCGGGTGAGGCGCTGCATTATGAATAAAAACAGGGCACAGTTATGAATCTCTGTCACGAATTATTCTATACCTTCAGAGTGATGAGGAAGAAGCTGGGATTTAGTCTTCTCTCCATAGTGGTAGTAGCGTTGGGCTATGGAATTTCGATCCCCCTCTATTCTATGGTTAAAAACTTCGCCTATGCACCGCTGCCTTTTCCCGACGGTAATCGGATCGTTCTAGTTAGTCAAATTAATACCAGGACGAATTCTGATCTAACCACTTCTTCATTCGACTTCTATCAATACAAAGTGATTAAAGAGAGTTCGACGAATTTTGATTCCTTTGGTGCGTTTGCTGACGAGAACATCACGTTTAATAACGGTGATGTTTCGCAGCAATTCTTTGGGGGATCAATCAGCGCTAGTGCTCTGGCGATTACAATGACAAACCCAATTCTTGGAAGGTTAATTCAGTTTTCTGATGAGCAACCAGGGGCTGATCCTGTGGTATTGCTCGGCTATGACAGTTGGCAGAATTACTATGGGGCTGATGAGGATGTAGTTGGGCAGATGGCTCGCGTAAATGGCATTCAACGCACTATTATCGGAGTTATGCCGCCAGGCTTTGCCTACCCTCAGGCTAGCCAGATGTGGCTTCCCCTTTTCGTACCCGTTGCACCTGAGCCAGGGCAGGGGCTGAAGATTTCGCTTATTGGTTTTCTAAATGAAGGTGTGCCCAGGAGCATGGCGGGTACAGAGCTCGCATCGATAATGCAGGGACTAGAGAACGAATTTCCTGACAACTATACAGATAGGTCCGCGAGGGCTATTCCTCTCACACACGGCATTATGTCGGGGGCATTTTCGCTATTCAATCCGATAGCTGGGCTGGCGATTAGCATATTTCTTTTGGTTGCTCTGAATATAGGAAATTTGCTGACTATTAGAGCCAACGAAAGAGTCAATGAACTTGCAATACGAGCTGCAGTAGGTGCGAGTCGGATGAGCCTTATGCTCCATGTGTTACTCGAATCATTCGCTATTTGCGTGAGTGGAGCAGTTATAGGTTCCCTGTTAGCCAAAACAGCGCTTCAAGCCATTGATTCGCTGTTTAACAATTTGCTACCTGGTGGGGTAGGCATTCCGTTCTGGTTTGACTTTGGCTACACGACTGACGTGGTTCTCGTAGCCGCGGGCATGTTGGTATTTTTATGGTTGTTCTCTGGCAGTTTTGCAGCGCTTCGGGTGATCAGTAAAGATATCGCCGTAACCTTAAGTGGAGACTCTAAAGGGATGGCTGCAAAGGCCAGCGGGAGAGTGACACGAGGTCTCGTAAATGTTCAGGTTGTTCTCTCTTTTTTTCTTCTATTATTAAGTGGTGTATTTGTCATGGAATTTCAGTCTTCCCAAGTGACAGCTATCGTTGATGATCCTGATCGTTACTACTCTGGAGAGATTATTCTAGACACTGAAAGATATGCTAGCGAGGAGGCAAGGGCAGCGTATAGACAGCAACTTGGAGAAGGCTTGTTAGTAAATGCAGAGATTGAATCTGTTACATTTTCAACTTCATATCCTGGTGATGTTGGCAGACGTTTCAATGTTTCCCTGGAAGAAGACGGCCAGACTGATCCAGTCGAAGGATCAAGATCGGGCGTCACTTGGGTGGCAGAGAATTATTTTCAGACTATCGATGGTCTAGAACTATCAGAAGGGCGCTACTTTGATGGGGCTGACACCGGTAATACCGAGGATGTTGTTATCGTTGATGATGCATTTGTTCGACAGATGCAATTGAAAGAGTCTCTTGTAGGGAAGAGAGTGCGCATTTCTACGGGCAATACAGCAGAGACTCTTGCAAGAGTTGTAGGCGTGATTCCGAGGTTCACCAAAGAGAACATCGATATACCAGAAGATGCGACACCGCTGATCTATCGCCCGATGACTCAAGATGCTCCTAATCGATTTCAGTTCATTGTAAAGACTCGGGTAGATTCTCAGATTTCAGTTGCTGACGTAGAAAATATTAGCAGGCTCGAGGCCACGGCCGTTGATCGCGACACTACCTTCTTTATTTTCGATTCTCTGGTGAACAGCATTGATCGTAACAATTCGATTAACGGCCTATTTGCCTCCATGTTTGGAGCTGCGGCCTTAGCGACGCTGGTTCTGGCCATTATTGGGGTGTACGGATTAATTTCACGGGCCGTTACGGGCCGGACAGCGGAGATAGGCATTCGCAGGGCAATCGGCTCATCCAATGGATCGATAGTCGGCATATTTCTGCTACAGGGAGCCTTCTCATTCGCGTTAGCGATAATTCTGGGTGGAGGTGTCGCCGTACTTGCGATCAATATTATTTCGGGCTCGACTTCAGGTTTTCACCTCCTTGCATCACTTTCAATAGTATTTGCCTTGGTCAGCGTAGTGGTTGCAGGGCTTATCGCTTATGCGTCGTATGTACCGGTGAGAAGAGTGGTGGCAATGGAGCCCGGTGAGGCTCTGCACCATGAATAAATTCGACAAGGAATGTTTATGAATCTTGGCTATGAAATTAACTACACGCTTCGCGCACTAAATAGAAAGCGCGGGTTTAGCCTCATCTGCATTTTTGTCATCGCGCTGGGGTTTGCTATCACCGTCCCTCTGTACTCAATCGTTAGAAACATCGCCTTCGCACCTCTACCATTTCCCGACGGAGACAGGATTGTCACGCTAAAAAGCAGCTCTTTCCTAAATTTGGATTCAGGCTATTTCGATGTTTTCCAATTCAAGGCGATTCAAGACAACGCCAACAGTTTCGAAGTGCTTTCAATGGAGCAGAGCTTCTCCGCGATCGTTAGTGACGGAGAGATTGCACAGGTGTTTTCTGGTACAAGGATCGGAGCAGAAGCACTGGAGTTTACGGAGACGCAGCCGGAATTAGGTCGCGCTCTGCTTTCGTCAGATAGGCAATCAAATGCAGAACCGGTAGTGCTTCTCAGCGACTATATTTGGCGTAGTTACTACGATGGTCGGCCCGATATCGTGGGGACTAGCAGTAGAATAAACGGTTCACCACACACCATTATAGGTGTCATGCCTGCAGGGTTCTCGTTTCCGCTGGTCACGGACATCTGGCTACCGATTGATGTGAATGTTCTTGCCGAACCAGGTGCCGAGGATGCCGTGCAGATCATCGGAAAACTCAAGACAGGAGTGAGTCATGAAAACGCGACCAATGAAGTGCAGGCGATACTTGATAGGCAAGCAGAAGAGTATCCGGATGTGTACGAGGGTGCATCAGCAGAAGTAGTTCCCCTCATACATAGAGGCTTTGAAGGCATTAATGTGATCTCAAGTATGTTTGGCGGATTAGCTCTCTGTATTTTTCTGTTGATATGTCTAAACGTTGGCAATTTATTGACGATTCGTGCCAACGAGAGAGTGAATGAATTGGCTGTGCGCACAGCCATGGGGGCAAACAGACTCTCCCTGTTCTCTCATGTGTTGCTCAAGTCTTTTCTAATCTGTCTGATTGGGTCAGCAGCAGGGTTATTGGCTGTCGCCGGCATTCTTGGCTATATCGAATCTGCAATGATGAGTCAAAACCCCAATGGGAAAGGCATACCCTACTGGATAGATGTTGGATTTCCCGTAGATGTCATATTGGTGTCAGTTAGTCTTGTTGTCGCGCTATGGGTTGCTTCCAGTTTTTTTGCTGCCTGGCGAGCCGCCAAGGTGGACGTTGCTGTATCACTAGGAAACGATGCAAAGGGAAGCCAGTCTACAGAGACCGGAAAGATAATACGTGGACTAGTACAGATGCAGGTAGTGCTTTCGTTCTTCCTGCTGATTTTGAGCGGGGTATTTGTGTTGGAGGCCAACTCGATTCTTGATGTCTCGCAGCTGCCTGACGCGGATAAATATTTTACGACAACCGTGAGTCTGCCCGAGAATAGCTATGAGAATGAGGCAAAGCGCAGCGAGTATAGATTGCAACTCAGGCAACGTCTGTTGGAATTTCCCGAGATTGAGGCGGCCGCCTATTCTGCTAGCCCTCCGGGAATAGGGGGCTGGGGTTTCGTAACCATGATGGAGGGAGAAGAGGCTAGCGCTGACTCGTCACTTCCTCAGAGTGGCGTGAAATGGGTGGACGAGAATTACTTCCCGCTGGTTGCAGCACAGGATTTGCTTGAGGGGCGATATTTCGATGCTGGCGATAGTTTTGCATCGCAGCAAGTGGTGATTGTCGATGACTTGTTCTTGAGAGAAAAACAGCTGGACGAATCAATAATTGGCAAGCGCATTCAGATTCAAGACACCCAAGGTGAATCCGTAGAATTGGCTCGAGTTGTTGGAGTTGTGCGTAACAATATTCGAGAAGGCAGAGTATTAGGGGACGGTTCATCGCCCACTGTCTATAGGCCCATTGCTCAGAGTTTGCCGCCCACTCTGCAGTTATTGCTTAAGACATCCCTCAACGACACTGTATCCCCTGCCTTGCTGGAACAGCGGATCAAGCTAACAGCAGCAGCTGTTGATCGCGATGTTCCGCTTTCCAGTTTCAGGTCTCTGCCAGAAGTAGTGGAGGGCAATAACGTCTTGCTGCAATTTTTCTTACGAGTGATCGTCTACGCCGCCTTGGGCGCGCTCGTTTTGGCGATTATTAGCATTTACGGAGTGATTTCTCGATCCGTGGTGTCGCGCATATTTGAGATAGGCATTCGGCGCGCCATCGGTTCATCAAACGTCGCCATAGTAAACATATTCCTTAAGCAGGGCTTGTCCTACTTGTTTGTTGGGATAGTGTTAGGAGGTGGAGCGGCGACTCTGCTGATGAATTCTGTCCAATCGGCCTATCCGGATTTTGGAATTTTCTATTCCCTGTTTATTGCATTCAGTAGTGTAACGGTAACTACGGGAGCGCTGATTTGGTACGCATCTTACTTGCCGGTAAGAAGAGTGGTTGCAATGGAGCCAGGCGAGGCTTTGCACTATGAATAGCTCAAAGGAGAACTAGTTGTGAATCTATCATTAGACCTGATATTTAATTTACGTCTCCTTCGCAAGAATTTCGGCTTCGTGGCTATATGCGTACTCATGATTGCTCTGGGCATGGGGCTTTCGATTACTCTGTATACCATCATGGACAATGCCGGCACCAAGTCGCTGCCATTACCCGATGGTGACCGCTATGTAACTGTTATGCGGTATGACACGAATTACGGCACGAATCGGCGATTCGGATTTGATGCCCATACGTATCAAACCTTAGAAGAATCGGTAAGCAGTTTTAGAATATTTGGTGCAACTCGGAGATTGATTGCAATCTTTAGCGACAATGAGGTCGCTGCACGATATCAAGGTGTGTATGTAACTCCAAACATATTGCAAGCATCAGGAGTCAGGCCTGTACTAGGTAGGACACTATTGCCTAGCGACGATATACCAGGCGCGCAACCAGTAGTATTGATCTCCAATCTGCTTTGGCAGAACTACTATTCAGCAAGAGAAGACATTGTCGGTACTACTAGTATAATTAATGGCAGCGCTTACACGATCATTGGCGTTATGCCTGAGGGTTACCGCTTTCCCGTTACTCATGACCTATGGTTGCCGCTGCAATTGGGTGGCAGCTATGAACCCGGCGATGCGCCGGAACTGAGAACAATTGGCATACTGAATGAAAACAGTACAGTTGAGTCAGCTTCTATTGAAATAGACACCCTGCTGGCCTCGTTGGTAAGCAGCTTTCCCGAGGTCTACGACAACCTAGGTGGAATTGTGAATCCCTGTTGTGGGATCCTTACTGCTGATAGTCAGATTGTAAAGTATTCGTTGCCAGCATTAACAACTTTCTTGTTGCTCTTAGTTAGCCTGAATGTGGCTAATCTAATTCTCGTGCGTACCAATCAGCGTATACATGAGTTTGCAATTCGCAGTGCACTGGGCGCTTCAAAAAAACGTTTAGTGCGCGCTATCTTGCAAGACTCTTTGTTGATTTGTCTATTAGGGTCTCTGCTTGGATTAGTATTAGCTGATTTCGGCATGACCTATGTGGATCGCGCAGCAACCGAAGCCCTCAGCGTCATCGGTGGTCAACCCTTCTGGTTCAATTTCGATTGGGAGCTAGAAACGGCTGTCGCTGCTGTTCTGGTAATAATCGTAATCTGGTTACTCTCTGCAGGACTTGCAGTATGGCAGATAGCACGACAAGACCTTTCAATCACACTGGCAGGTGGTAACAATAGCGCGACAGAGTCTCGCAGCTCATTCGGCACGGCCACCATGGTGAGTTTCGAAATGGTTTTTTCGTGTTTTCTTTTGATCCTGAGCGGCGTGGCCATAGGCAGTAGCATAGATGCTGTTAGGACCGACTATGGCACAGCGACAGTCGGATATCTAACTGGAGAGATTGATCTTTCCTCGGATCGCTATGTCGAAAGTAGTTCTCGTGACTCTTTCCGCGAGAATATTAGCCAGAATTTGCTGGGTCGCGATGGGATCGAAGCGGTGGCGTTTACTACTGCCTTACCTAGCCAGTACGGTCAAGAAGTTAGATATAGTCTGGAAGATCAAGATGTCAGAGTGGACAACCAATACCCGCGACAAAATGTGATTCATATTTCAGAGAACTATTTCGAGACAATGGACGTGGCGCTGCAAGCAGGGAGAGGGTTTGATGGTGCAGATACGGCCAATGCCCTACAAGTGGTAATCGTTGACGAATTGTTCGCTGAGCTAATGTGGCCGGATCAATCTGCCCTCAATAAACGAATTCAAATTGCGCCTGAAACCGAAGCCTCTCAGTATTTAACGGTGGTAGGTGTGTCTAGCCATATTGTGCAGAGTTTCGTATTGGATGGGCTCTATTCGCCGAGCTTCTATCGCCCGATCACACAGACCTGCTGCGACAACAGTGCGCAAACCCTAAGTGTTGTTCTTAAGGTGGCTGGGAATCCCGATGACTACAGACAAGTGCTGCAACGTAGTTCTGCAGATATAGATAGAGAAGTTCCAATATCAAACATTTTTTCTTTAGTCGGAATCATAGAAACATCTAATTCGGTGGTGTTGTTCATATCCGAAGCATTTTCCAGCATGGCGCTGATTACCCTTGCCTTAGCTATAACCGGTATTTATGCGATCGTTTCTCGGTCAGTGAGACAGAGAACGAAAGAAATCGGTATTCGCCGCGCCGTAGGTTCAAGTAATAACGAGGTCCATTGGGTATTTATGAAGCAAGGGCTCAAATACTTAGGCTTGGGCTTATTGGTTGGCGGTGGGGGAGCTGCGCTTATCACTAATTCGATGTCTAACGGCTCGGTTAGATTGATTGACTGGTTGCCCCTGACTTTGATGGTTGTGAGTTCAGGTCTTGCGCTACTGGTTTTCATAGCGACTTATAGCCCTGCGAGTGTTTTGGTAGCTCTGGAGCCGGGAGAGGCGCTGCGTGACGAGTAATGAGTTTGCTGTTTAACGATAATTTTGAAAACGGATGGTTTCTCTAACTGCATGCACTAATTGAGCACGAGGGTTCTCCATGTCTCTACTACAAGATACACGCTACTCGCTAAGGCTATTACGCAAGACACCCATACATACCCTTACTACCGTGTTTGTGTTGGTGATTGGCCTGTCTCTCTATATTGCCAGTTACACCATGGCCGACATGCGCACCAAAAAGGCGATGCCATTTCCGAACGGCGACAGCTATGTGTTTTTGAATGCCAACGATCCTACCGGGGCGTTCGAGCAAGGGCGGAACGCCTTCGATCTATATACCTATCAGCGTTTGTTGGACTCTAGCAGAAATTATTCTGTTCTCGCTGCCATGCAATTTGGTAATGCGACCTTCAGCGATGGTGAAAACTACTCCAGGCAGTTCGCATCGGCGACGCTCTCAGTTGATTTGCTTCGTGCTACTGCGGTGAACCCGATCCTCGGCAGGATGTTCACCTTGGAAGACGCCGCTGTAGATGCGGAGAATGCCGTACTGATTAGCTACAACTTGTGGCAAGACTATTATGGTGGCAATCCCGCTGTCGTAGGCTCTATTAGCCGAATTAACAATCAGGCGCATAACATCATAGGCGTGATGCCTGAAGGCTTTAATTTCCCTCGACAGGAGAGTCTGTGGCTGCCTCTAGAGCCCAGCACTAGTGTCCTGCCTGGAGAGGGTGCCCCGATAAGCCTTGCTGGCATCTTGGCGCCTGATGCGAATCTAGCGAATGCCGAGTCTGAGTTGGAGGCGCTTCTCACTCAATTGGTAGCTGACTATCCAGACAGCTACAGTCCACGAATTGCACTCGTTACCACCTATGCGAGCTGGGGTTCAGGCGATGCGCTGAATATGGGAGTCATTGCTCTCCTTATAGCCTGTGTCACACTAGCGTTGACCACGGTAAATCTTTCTTCGCTTTTATTCATGCGCTCGGTGTCCCGAAAACAGGAGCTCGCCGTACGGGCAAGCGTCGGTGCCGGTAGTTGGGAGTTGGTCAAACAGGTCTTGCTGGAGTCATTTATTATTTGTGCCGCAGGCTTTGCATTTAGTTTGATGCTGAGCGGCCTGCTACTTAGAATAATGGAGAGCGTGTTCTTTTCAGATCCTTTCTGGTACGAATTTGAACTCAACGCACCGGCGGTTCTCATGGGAGCGGTTGTCACCTGTTTTATCTGGATTGGGGCCAGCGCAACCGTAGCTTATAGGGCTAAGGCTACGCAGCCCGCCAGCATACTCTCGGAGGGTAATAAAGGGTTTGGGGGTGGGAAGGGCAATATCGCTAATGCCATCGTCACTGTCGAAGTGGTGCTGAGTTGCTTCCTTCTGGTGTTAACTGGAGTGCTCGTCTCTCTGATCGAGAGAACGAACGTTAGGGATTTTGGTGCCAACACTGAATCTATGGCGGTTGCCAGTATCGATCTTTCCACTCTGAATATCGAGGTTGATGAAAGTAGAGAGCAAGGCCAACTAAACTACCTATCGGGCTTGGTGGCGGAGCTCGACTCGATGTCGGATATTAGCGAAGTGGCAATTTCCACCGCTTACCCTGGAATAGGCGGTCAGTTTGGCAGGTATCAGCTGGAGGAAAACCTTAATTCTGCTGACGAAGACGAATTAGAGGGTCAGGAGACAATTTGGGTTAGTGACAACTATTTCGACGTCATCGGTGTTGATGTCATTCAGGGCAGAGGATTCGATAGCGGCGATACCAGTGCATCAAATGACGTGGTGATTCTGGCTGAGGACTTTGCCGGTCGTTTGTGGGCAGATGAGTCGCCAGTAGGAAAGAGAATAGTGGCCACCATCGAGAATGAAGAAGTTTCCCTTCTGGTGGTTGGCATAATTCCAGCGATTATTCAGTCAAATACGACTATGCAGGCGTTCTACGAGCCCAGTCTCTATCGACCTCTAACTCAGGATGCTCCTCAGAACGTGTACCTTCTGACGAAGTATTTTCCAGAGGCCTCGACTTCGGATCTAGCCCAGGCAGTAAGAGTCGCAGGGGCACAAGTTGATCGCAACATAGCCATCGAGGAATTTGGCGTCTGGGATGTGCAAACAGGTGATGCTGACACACTAATTTTGATGTCGGAGGCTTTTGCTTTGGCCGCATTCATACTGGCTAGCATAGGGGTGTTTGCAGTTCTCTCCAGGGCTATTACTCAGCGCACGCATGAGATAGGAATCCGTCGGGCACTGGGTTCGAGTAATTTAAAAATATACATAAACTTTGGCAGGCAGGGTGTCTATTTTCTAGTTGCAGGACTCGTGCTCGGCTGTGCCCCGGCGGTTCTAGCCTTCGCCTATTTGCTGATAGCTGTGTTCGACGTTACGGACATTGCGGTTCTTCCGATCGTTACGCTAAGCGTCGCTCTCTTGATGGGGCTAATCATAGCGGCGAGTTGCTATGTACCAACACGAATGGCAATTCGACTGGAGCCTGGCGAGGCACTGCACTATGAATGAATCTAACAAGGAGCAGCTATGAACCTCTGGTATGAGCTCATCTATACAGTTCGTCTTCTCAGGAAAAAGCTCGGATTCGTGATTCTCTGCGCTCTTGTTGTGGCGCTCGGTTATGCGATAACGATTCCCTTATATACGCTGACCAAAAACATGGCTTATGCGCCTCTCCCTTTTCCAGATGGCGACAGGTTCGTGCAGGTCGACCAAATAGACACAACAACTAATTCCGGGTTGTTCACACCGTCCATCGATCAGTACCAGTTTAACGTTGTCTCGGAGTCTGCAACGAGTTTCGAGCGATTAGGCGCGTATAGAGATATCGGCGTCGCGTTCAACGATGGCGAGGTCACTCAGCAATTTGTTGCTACCGCGCTTACGGCGGACGCCTTGAATATGACGGCGACGACGCCGATCTTGGGTCGATTACTCCGAGTCGAAGACGACTTGCCAGGTGCTGAGCCGGTAGTATTGCTCGGATACAGCGTATGGCAATCCTATTATGGTGGGCAGGAAGCCGTGCTGGGTCGAACAGCTCGGGTAAATGGAGTCTCTCGCACCATTGTTGGGGTAATGCCTGCCGAATTTAAATACCCGCTGGCAACGGATATTTGGCTTCCACTATCGATCTCTGCTACGGCTGAGCCAGGAGCTGCGCCCTTCGTAACTTTCGTGGGGGTTCTGAATGCTGGCGTTGACGAGGCTGCAGCCTCCTCAGAGTTATCAGAGATTCTGCAACGGCTTGGAAAAGAATACCCTGACTACTACTCAGATAGATCCGCGGAGGTGGTGCCATTTATTCACTTAGCATTTTCAGGCGCTGTCACTGGGTTTAATTTTGCGGCCGGGCTTTCGATGAGTATATTCGTGTTGGTCTGTCTCAATATTGCGAACCTGCTGACTATTCGTGCCAACGAAAGGGTCACCGAACTGGCCATACGAACAGCGTTGGGAGCGCGCCGTTCTCGTCTTGTTATTCATGTGCTATTGGAATCATTGCTTATATGTCTGAGTGGAGCCCTCCTCGGAATGTTGGCGGCAAGGCCCATATTGGGAGCCATAGAATCCTTTATTTACAATCTGGCGGAGGATGGCAGGACTGTGCCGTTTTGGTTCGACTATTCCTATTCTTCCGATGTGGTTCTGCTAGCGTCTTTAATGTTGGTATTCCTTTGGTTAAGTTCAGGTGCATTTGCCGCGTGGCGTGCTTCAAATAGAGATATATCGGTAATATTGGGTAGCGATTCAAAGGGGGAACTAGCCTTAGCCGATAGCAAGGTTGTTGGTGTCTTGGTAAACATTCAGGTTGTTGTTTCCTTTTTCTTGCTGATCGTCAGTGGAGTTTTCCTATTACAGATGCAGAATTTCTCAACCAGAAAATCAGTGGAGGAGCCTGAGCGGTTCTATGCTGCTGAAATCGAATTAAACGCTGAGAAGTATCCCAGTGAGGGAGACAGGCAAAACTACCGTGAGGAATTTCAGCGCTTACTTTTAGAGAATGTAAACATAGAGGCCGTTACCTTCGCCTCTTCGATTCCAGGGGCTGGTGTTCGCGGTTTCGATGTGACTCTTGCGGAGGACAGTGTGACAGCGGAACCTGACTTCTCTGCGCATCAGATGGCTTGGGTTAGTACTAATTATTTTCGAGTCGTGGATGGGTCGAATCTATTACAGGGGCGCTATTTCGATGAGCGTGACAGGGATGCTGCAGTGAACGTAGCAATTGTCGATGATGCTTTTCTTCAGAAATTACAACTCGACGAATCTTCAGTTGGGAAAAGTATTCGCATCCTGGATGAAGATGGGTTGACAGTAAGCGCAACCATAATCGGAGTGGTTTCAGGATTTTCCAGTGAATTGGAAACACCCGAAGGTCCTACACCAATTATCTATCGTCCCCTTAGTCAGAATTCCCCTAATCGATTTCAATTCATAGTAAAAGCATCTTCTATTGCCTCGCCCACATTTGCCGAGCTTAATGAACAAATTAGAATGATTGGCACGCGTGTAGACCGAGATGTATCAATTTCCTATATGAATTCTCTTGCACGTATTGCAGAGAATAATTTTGCGTTGAACAGCCTGGTTTCATCCCTGTTTGCAAGTGCGGCAATGGCCTCGCTAATACTTGCACTTATTGGAGTATATGGATCGATTTCAAGATCGGTTTCTGTGCGGCGCAGGGAGATAGGTATTCGCCGAGCAATTGGCTCTTCTGATCTTTCTATTACTACTATATTTCTTAAGAAAGGGCTCTATTATTGGATGGCGGCTTTACTCTTGGGTGGTGGAGTGGCAATACTTGCGGTTAATGCCATAGCTGGAGTTATTTCGTCACAAAGTGTATTTTCTTCACTTGTGCTGGTTTTCTCGCTAGTAGCTCTTCTGTTTGGGATGCTAATCACGTTTTCTTCTTATGTCCCCGTTCGAAAAGTCATTGCCTTAGAACCGGGAGAAGCAATGCACTATGAGTGATATATGGCTATTGATCGATGAGCACTCGAAATAGCGCCCAGCAAAAAGATGCCATGCCTTCAGTCGCAGCGGCGCGGGTACTAAGACGTGTGCGATATGCTTTACTACAGCAACGACATTCGAGTTCAAGCTGACTTTACTCCAGAGCCTGTTGAATCAATGGTTTAGCATCCGAGGCATTGATGGGCAAATGCACCAATAAGCCCGACGACGCTAATTCCAGTAGGGCTGGAATGCAAGATAGTTTATCCCCTATTGAAATCTCGTTTAAATTCATGTCCTAGCTAATTCTCAGGGTTTTATTTCGTTTGAACGCCATCTGCTCATATCTGACAGATATTCCCCTCAAATTTAATTGCATTGGGTGATGAGCAAATGCAGTATTGTCGTATCTGTTGAATTATCTGTTCTGGAGAGCGGTACTGGAGGATTGGGTGGTATTGTCCGAGAAGCAGCAGTAAACAGCGGTTTGAGACTATAGGGGAGTGATATCCATGGGATACCTTAAATTTAGAAAGTTAGTAGCTGTCTTGATATTTGCAGCGCAGTCATGGGCTGTCCATGCACAGGCCCCTACCTACAACCCATTCTTTGTAACCTCGACAAGCGGTAATAGTGGAAATCTATACTGGACTGATCTGGGTTTGCTCACACTCCCCACAATCAACATAGTCTCTAGTGGGAACGGCTCACAGCTTCTCTTCAATGCAGTCCTGCGTCATCAGGGAGGGGTCAGCTTCGAGTTGGAAAGTGTTGATGAGTTGCTTCCAGAACAAGAGTGCACCAGGGCTGAGGTAAGTGCGGCTATTCCCTTGCTTGACCTTACCATGACCGTAGCTCAGGCCGAGGAACTCATCGGCTGCAGCGCGAACCTGCAATATGGCCAGACGGACTTAGAGACTGGTCGACAGGTTTTTGCAGCTTGGTCGGGTAATGATGGCGTGCCCAATAGTTTCAATGGCTCGTTCAGTGGTGGATATATTGCTGGCGGTTCCTCCACCTGGATAGGAGGCACAGCTAACGGAGCATTCCATTCGGGCACTATTGGAGCGCCATCTATACAGTTCTCCCTGCGGGAAAACGTATTGGAATCTATTAGTTATAGTCTCAGCGAGCAGTTTTCCATCTGTGATACTACAGATTTGCTGGAGGCTTACAGGCAAATCAATATTGGTGACGAATATGCATCGATGGTCGCCTCTTTATCTTGCGAAGGAAACCTACAATTGGTTACATTCGACCAGTCTAATCTGCAGCAAGAATATATATGGTATGCCTCTTCACCCAATCCGGCAGCTTCTCTGGCGCTGTTTTCGCAATCAGATACTGAAACGATATTGGCTACGGTCGTTGATAACCACGTGCAGCAGTTGAGCTATAGCGCTAGCAGGCAAGTCTCTTCAGGGGCAGCCTGTACAGTAGAGGACCTGGTTTTGGCAGAGAGTGAGGTGCAAGTGGGGCAGCAAGCCACGGACTTAGGTGACCTTCTTGATTGTGGTTCGCGTTCAGAATCAGTTTCCATCAACAGCCTCTCCGAGAGAACGAACTACAGCTGGCAGACTGCGATTCCAAATGAGTCCCTCTTCTATAGCGTAAATCGTTCACTTTTTATTTCGGTGGAAAATGGAGTAGTTGTTTCAGTGCGTTTGCGTCGACAGTGATTCCTGTTTGGCTTTAGATTATTTTCTGAAGCTGTAGAGTATGCTCATCACATGTTCCGCGAGCGCGATTGACAGCTTAAAATTCACTGGTTAAGGTGGTCTACCGACTTAATCTGGCAAAACATGAAAACTTCTTTGTCTCGACTACTCCGCGTTGTATTCCTATGAAATTAACTCCTCAAAAAATCTCGGCATTGTTACTTGCGCTTCTTCTGTCTGGCTGCGCTAGCGAAGGGCCATCAGCGGGCGGTAGTTTTATCTCCTACCCATTCAGAAACGATGTTGCCGATGCCGAAGTGATGGGTAAATGGGCGCGTAGCTGTGCTCTTTGCCATATCAATGGGGAGGCGGGTGCCCCGGTGGTTGGTGACGAACAGGAATGGCGTCGGCGGCTTGCGCGCGGCGAACGAGAGGTGCTGGAGAATGTACTGACCGGCTATAACTCAATGCCAGCACTGGGCTATTGCATGGCCTGTGAAGTCAGCGACTTCAGAGCTATGATCGCCTATATGGCGGGGACAAATCCATGAAGAAACTTTCCCGTAGATCATTTTTAGCCTCCAGCGTCAGGGCGGCCCTGTTCGGTGCCTATGCTACGAGCGGCTCTGCATTCGCGCAGTCAGCACCCTGGAGTAACTGGTCAGGCGGGCAGACTTGCAAGCCAGCTGGCAGATATGACATAGCCAGTGAGAGAGAGTTGACGAGTCTGCTGCGGAATACCCTCGGCCCGATTCGCCCCGTGGGGTCGGGTCACTCATTTAGCCCGCTAGTGCCAACCGATGGCCACCTGGTTGTTATCGATCAGCTGAATGGCATTTTGGATTCGGACAACGACAAGAAGCAGGTAACTGTTGGCGCCGGCTCGCGGCTGGGTGATTTGGGTGCCCAGCTCGAATCGATCGGGCAGGGTATGATTAATCTACCCGATATAGATAGACAGACCGTAGCAGGCGCGATAGCAACGGGTACACACGGAACCGGGGTTACGCTGCAGGCGCTGTCCGCTTTTGTTACATCGCTACGACTAGTAACGCCTAACGGTAATGTTATGGATATCGATGGTAGCGATGCAGACTTGCTGCACGCCGCGCGCGTGAATGTTGGCGCTCTCGGCATCGTGACGCAGGTGACCTTGCAGAATCGTGAGTCCTATAAGTTAAAGAAACGCGAGTGGGCTGCACCAACCGAAGATATTCTGGCGAACTTCGATGAGCTCGCCGCAAGTCATCGACATTTCGAGATATTTCCGCTGGTGTATTCCGACTATTCTCTCGTGCTGTCTATCGATGAGACCGATGAACCCATCGGCGCCATCGAACTAGATCCTCAGCCTAGTGACGATGCCTCTATCGCCGAGTCCCTGGGTTTAAGCGACAACCCCAGCCCCGCCGAGAGGCGGCGGCAGTCCAATGCCACAGCATCGCGTATTCAGCCCAGCGAGAATGTCGATCTTTCCTATAAGGTGCTGTCGAACGTACGCAATAGCCTCTTCAACGAGATGGAGTATTCGGTACCTATCGAAGTGGGAGCTGAGTGTCTGCGTGAGATCCTGAAGACGATCTACGATCAGGCGATCGATGTTAACTTCGTGTTGGAGTATCGCTATGTAGGGGCCGATGACGACTGGCTCAGCATGTCCTATGGCGATCATCCGCACGCGACGATATCCATTCACAGAGCGGCGAGCGAAGACTATCGACCGTATTTCAATGCTATCGAACCGATCTTTTGGAAATACGGAGG
>CAXBLN010000052.1:0-23292 GCA_963976555.1 uncultured Gammaproteobacteria bacterium | reverse complement strand
TAGGGGTGAGGAATTTGGCTTAGCCAAATTCAGAATGACAAGCGCGCAAGCGCGCAGCACGGCCAAAGGCCGCCCGTAGGGTGCGAAAATTGGCTAAGCCAATTTTCGAATGAGTCCTGGCGGGCGCGAACCTCCAGCGGCGACGAACCCCGCGCGTGTAGGCTGTCGCTCATTTCTCAATCGCTCCAGCATCCGCAATACCAAACCATGAAAGTTGTTACCCAACCCTCAACCCCCGCAACCAAACCCATACCATCCCCACCCAACCCAAACAAAATCCCTCACCCCCATCTCTGGCAAATCCCCAAAAGAAGGAGTAGTTTCCTAATCTAAATCTACCAAACACCACCCCAGGTACGCCCAAATGAGTAAAAAGCAGCAAGCAAAACCACTAGCCGTAAAACAACTAGCCCAAAAACACCCAAATACTCAAATGCGCACCGCAATATTCATCCTGGCCACACTATTACTCCTGGCCCTCTACCTAATGCTAGCTCCCAAAGCCGTAGCGGCCGAAGACAACGAATTCGCCGGCGAGCGCATAGTTCACCTGCTGCAAGAGCCCAGACACAGAACAGTTCATCAGGAAGGAGACCTGTACCTGCTAGATGTACAAATCAACCCCGGCGACGTCTCCCTGCCTCATGTTCACGACCAGCCCATAATGCTTACCTATATCAGCATGGCCGACGGTCCCCGCGATGGTCAGATCGGAGCCAATGTCGACTATGCGAGTGAGGCCGTAACCCATAAAGTGGCAAACAGCGGCCCTGGCTTATTTCGCATCATCGCGCTGGTGAATGGCAGTGCGGGCAACATAGATCTACAGTCCGATAGACCGGAAGGTCTTGGTGGCGAACCCGACATGGAGAATGCCTGGTTTAGATCCTATCGAGTCGAACTGGCACCTGGAGAAGAGACCGAGATTCAGATGCACAAGCTGCCTAGCGTGGTCGTGCAGGTCGTGGCTGGCCGGATGCAGGTGACTCGTGATGACGCAGTTATCGATGAGCTCGATCATCCCGGAGCCTGGGCATGGCGCAAGGCTGCTCAGTCCTACAAGGTAAAAAATGTCGGAGGCATCGCCTCGGCTGTTGTCATCAACGAGGGCAGATTCTAGCCGCGCTAAAATATTGGCTCGCATTATTGCCTTCTGAACACCGACAGAGCGTGCCTGCGGGCTGCCCTAAAACTATGACCGAATCTCTATCGCTTTCCGATGCCCGCCGAATAATCCTCAATTGCCAAGGTCTAAGTAGCCGCCGCCAAATTGGTAGTGGCGCTCGGGCAACTCTAGATGCTATCGAGCATCTCGGCTACGTTCAGATCGACACGCTGTCGGTGGTCGCGAGGGCACATCTGCATACCCTGTGGAACCGAGTCGCCGCATTCAAGCCCGCCGATATTGACACGCTTCAGCAGCAGGGCAATGTGTACGAGTACTGGTCCCATGCTCTAGCTATTCTACCTATGTCGAGCTATCGCTATTCCCTGCCTATGATGCAGCGCATCAGCTCCGGGGACACTCACTGGTACAAGAAAAACCCTAAGCAGACGCGTAAGGTGCTCAAGCGCATTCGCGAGGAGGGGCCGCTTTGTGCAAAGGACTTTAAGGACAAGCCCAGCAGCGATGCAATGTGGGTGCGGTCGCCTTCCAAAATGGCGTTGGAGCAGCTCTTCATGGAGGGTAAGTTAATGATTCCGCGCCGAGTTAATTTTCACAAGGTTTACGATCTGCGCGAGCGTGTTCTGCCCGATGACGTGGATGCGTCCATGCCCACGCCAGATGAGCTGTGCAGGCACCTGATCGCTAATTACCTGCGTGCGCAAGGTTTGGCGCAGTCGGCTGAGATTGCGTATCTGCGCAAGGGGCTTTCAGTTCAGATGGCGCAGACCTTAAAGGATATGGTCGAAGAGGGCACGCTGATTCAGGTGAAAGTAGGGGATCAGTTCTATTACGGCGATCGTGACATTCTGAACATCCGTGACAGTGGTCTCTCGCCGCCGAAATTACGCATACTTTCGCCATTCGATAACGCTGTCATACAACGCAAGCGTCTAGCCTCGCTATTTGGTTTCAATTATCAAATCGAATGCTATGTGCCCAAGGCGAAACGGAAATATGGCTACTTCTGCTTGCCCGTATTGCGGGGCAATCGCTTTGTGGCGCGCTTGGATGCAAAGGCAGACAGGAAGACTGGTGTGTTCCATGTCTTCAATCTCTTTCTGGAGGACGGCGTTAAAGAGAGCGAGAGCTTTCTCTCGGCATTACGAGCAGAGCTCCTGCGATTTGCCAAATTCGATAACTGCAGCACGGTGGAACTACACGCAATCAAGCGTGCGGATTGATTTCGCTCCCAAGCAACGAACGACATTCCTAATAGCTCTTGGAATTATGGTATAACTCATCGAGTTTCGCCGGCGTAAGCGCCTAACTAGCTGCCTATGGGGCAGCGCTACCGAGAGGGGTCAGTATGGAATCGGCATTGATGAATTTGTTTGCGACGCCGCTTTATAGGTCGCGGCTTGAACGAGGCTTTACCGAATCCGAGCTGCAGCATATACAGAACGAGTTGCGCGAACCTGTTCGAGCCGTATCGAATTTTTCTTCCAAAAATAAGAATGTGTTGGCAGCCAGTGCCTTGTCCGATATTCGTGCTGTGCTGCAAGCCTGCCTGGATGACTATTTTGTGAAGGTGTTCAATTCCTCGAACGAAGCAAGTCTACAGATAACACAGTCCTGGCTGACACTGTCGAAACGCGGCGAATCCCACCACAGGCATGTTCACCCAAACAGTGTGGTGAGCGGCGTGCTATACATAAATCTTGCTGAGAAAGACGGCATTGATTTCTATAGAAACGAGGACATGATCTGGTACGAATTGCTGCGTAAGGCAGATACCTATTACAACGCTTATAAGTACTCCATCAATACTGCGGTTGGGGACATACTGCTATTTCCGTCTAATCTGCACCACGGTGTGAGGCAAGTGGAGGGGGATGTAGAGCGAGTCAGCCTCTCGTTCAATACCTTCTTCAGCGGCGAGCTGGGACGTGAGGAATTCTCCAATGCGCTCAAAATACGGATTGAGTAATTACTCTGTGTTCCGATCTGCTTAGCGAGGTTTTACAGAAATTCATACAAAACAACAATTTACTAAAGATAGCTACAGCAGAACCGATAATTTAGACAAGAACGTGTTGATATGGCTTAGGTTAGGATTGAATTCTTAGCGCTAGGCCTTTTTTTTTGCCAGAAATCACCGGCCACCCGCTAGGCTGAGTTCTGGCGTGGCAGCAGCTCCAGGTGCTCGTCCGGGCAGGCGATGACGTCATCTTGGCCTGTACTGCGCCATTCATCAAATGGGATTAGCCTGTAGCTGCCGCTGCGCTTCGCCTTGGCGCCACGGCGTCTCGCCTTGCTGCCGTCCGCCTTTCGATTGTCGAAGCGAAACAGCGAATAGCCGCCCGGTAGCGCGTCGCTTAGTTCCTGCAGTGACGAAAAGGACAAAGAATTGCCGTAGGTAACTTCTACCACGATAACAGGTCGGGTTCTGGCCAGTGTTTCCTGCAGTCCTTCGACGACACTCTTCTCGAAACCCTCCACGTCTATCTTTAATAAGGTGATGTCTTGTATGGCGTTCTCGGCGAGATAGCTATCGCCTCTGACCAGGGCCAACTTGCCCAGTTTTTTGTTTCCCTTGCTTACAGTGCCTGCATCGAAGGATCCTATTCCTTGATTGCGGCCGGTCGGCGCGAAGAAATCCAGCTCCTCCATCTTGTTGCTCAGACCAACCCTGTGCAGCTGGATATTCGTGACCTTGTTCAGGTCGATGTGATGCTCCAGCTTCTGGCTTACCACGCTATAGGGTTCGAAAGAGTGAACCTGATCTGCGTGTAGGGACATAAACAGGGAATGCTGGCCGATGTTTGCGCCGATGTCGAAGAAGTTGTGCTGCGACTCAGGCGATGCATTTTTGAGATTTGCGAGGGTATCGCGAAGGAAAAACAGCAGGGGTTTCTCAAATGCTCCCAGATAGAATAGCGTGAATTCGACACTGTTATTGAGGTTGCCCTGATATTGGAGGCCGAAGAAATTCGTGGTGAAGGGCGCATCGGGTACGTCGCCATGGGAGCAGAGTCGCTTGTAGATCGCTTTTTTGTAGCGCAGATCAATCCAGGATTGATTCCAAACGAGACGGAGTATTCCGTGTGCTAGATTCATGGTCTCAATGTCGGTCTCTTGAGTATTCGCTTAGTGTTCTATTGTACAGCTTATAAGCCCATCGCGAACGGCGTTTGTGTTGCCTTGATGGTGAAGAAGGGTTTCCTGGCGGGGGCTTAGGGTAAATCGCCGCGAATATTGACTGGGACGGTCAAAGCAGCGCCTGTGAATTGTGACGTGGCTTGCAAATTTACATGACAACAGGCTACGCGGCCTGACAAGTACTAAAGTTTTGATAATAATAGCCAAGCTACTCGATGAAACCAGTCTTCGCCAAGTCTTAATTGGCTCGCCTAGACTTCGAATACCGAACCAGGGGAGTCTATCCTCGCAGAATGCCTCCCCTGGTTTTAGCATCCTCTTTGCAAATCCCTCCTTTACGCTTCGTGTTACAAGTTTGCCATCGCAAGACAGGTGTCGTATGTTCACAGCCCAGATTCGGTCGGTTCTAGGGTGCGTGGATGTTAGCGATTATTGGTGGTACGGGTCTCTCCAAACTTAAGGGCTTCAATCGCCTGGGAGTGGAGTCGATTGTTACTCCCTTCTCAACTAGCGAGGTGGAGCTGGGTCGGTTTGCGAGTGAAGAGAGTGAATTCATTTTCCTG
Organism: uncultured Gammaproteobacteria bacterium; assembly: GCA_963976555.1. Classification (GTDB taxonomy): domain Bacteria; phylum Pseudomonadota; class Gammaproteobacteria; order Pseudomonadales; family Pseudohongiellaceae; genus UBA9145. The sequence continues at coordinate 18,462 of CAXBLN010000052.1, read as the reverse complement.
CCACGCCATGGCGTGGAGCATCACCTTCCGCCCCACTCAATAAACTATCGAGCCAATATTGCAGCACTGTCTGAAGCGGGAGTAACCGAGATAGTTGCTGTCAATGCTGTAGGCGCTATCCACAAAGACTTGCATCCAGGTAGTTTCGCCGTACCGGATCAGATCGTTGATTACAGCTATTCCAGAGATATGACATTCTTCGATGGTGAACTAAAGCCAATGCACCATATCGACTTTAGTAATCCCTATAGCGAAACAATGCGGCAACGCATCTTGAAGTCCATAGATACCGTCAACGCGCGGCGAGATTCGATCTGTGCCGTGCTGGCAGGCGGGACCTATGCTTGCACGCAGGGACCAAGGCTGGAGACCGCCGCGGAAGTTCGTCGGCTCGCCAACGATGGCTGCGACATGGTGGGAATGACCGGCATGCCGGAAGCGGCTCTGGCGAGGGAGCTGGAAATCGAATACGCGAGTCTGGCACTCTCCGTGAATTGGGCCGCAGGTCTATCCGCTGAGCCGATAACTTTAGACGACATACACACGGTGTTAGATAGTGGAATGGAGTTTGTCGCTTCAGTTCTGACGGAAGTAGCTCGAGGAAGCTAGGTTAGCGTGGGAGTTAGTTTGACTGCTCGAAATCGAATTCCGGCAGAGGCAGCGGGGGTGGCTCGTAGGGATCTACCAGTATGACGATGCCCATCGCAGGATGATCGATATAATGAAATTCTGTGCTGCGCATCTCTCGACTCTGCTGCATATGAAATACGCGATTGATCCCAACCATGGGGCTCTGCTCGTCGCGTTCTATCGAATCCAATGGCGTCTGCACGGAGACTGGCACCGGCGGCAATTCCCACTCGCCCTGCGAGTCGGCGGCGGCACTGAATTCTGTTAGCCAAAGATCGCTGTCTATAACAATCCTGTCTCTGTTCTCGTTGAAGCGCAGCGTGATCGTTCCCTGCAGCTCATGTTGATCTCCATAGCGCAGACCGCCCTGCACATAAAGTGGCGTCGCCGCGTTCGCATCCGAAAGTGATTCGCGCCACAGTCCATGAAACAACAATCGGTGCTCGGATGAGCGTTCCAGTGCTCGATTGGTCTGCTGAAAATCGCTCTGCTGGGGCCCGAGTTGTATATAGGGGTCTCTCCAGATCATATAGACGAAAGTCGCCCTCGGCTCGGGCAGGCCCTGGACCGGTGGCGAGTACGGCAGCCAGGCGCTCCGCTCGGTCGGCGGCGGCTTGCGCCTCCTCGTCCAGGTCTATGGGCGGGGCTTCGTCTACACGAAGGCTATTCTGTTCGGCATCGGCGCCGATCGCGTCGGCGATCATCTGATCTGTTAACAAGAGGTCACTAAGCGCACCGAGTCTGCGCACAGGGGAGGGGTAGCTGAGCTCGCTGCGACCTGCCTGCCACAATTCCTCGTCACGGTCGGCAAACGATTCGTTGCTGAAGATGGAGAGTTCTATCTGAAACCAGCGCTGTGAAGTCTGTGCGAGAACCGGGGCGGGGAGAAGCACGGTGGCGAGCAGCAGTAGTAGAAAAAGTAATGCTACGGTCAGCTCTTTCGTCACTGTCGACTGAGGGGATGGTTCACGCGTATTGTTGATTCTAGAGATATACATGGTCTCGGGCTTAGGCCGCCTTCTGTTCTACTAACTTGAAGTTATCCAGTAATTCGTTGATGAAGTCCAGCTTGTCATCGGCATCGCTACAGTTGTGTATGAATTGAAGCTTGTCCGCCCCGCCCAGTTTATAAGTCTGCGGCTCGTTCTGAATCATTTGCACGAGAGACATGGGATCAATAGGAGTTTGTGACTTGAACTCGATGCGGCCGCTGTTCACGTTTGCATCGATCTTCTTTATGCCGAACTTCTCAGACTTGAGTTTCAGCTCGGTCAGCCGGAATAGAAGTTTCAATGGCTTAGGCAGTAGGCCGAAGCGATCGATCATCTCAACCTGCAGTTCTGTTAGATCGCTATCATCGATCGATGCCGAGATCCTCTTATACATGATGAGTCTGATGTGCACGTCTGGCAGATAATCTTCGGGTATTAGCGCAGGAATGCGTAGATTAATTTCTATGGACTTGTCGAGATCCAGGTCTGGATCAGGACGGCGCCCAGATTTAATTGCGGCGACCGCCTGTTCCAGCATCTCCGTATAGAGGGAGAATCCAATCTTCTGCATGTGTCCACTCTGCTCGTCTCCTAGTAATTCACCGGCACCTCTTATCTCCAGGTCGTGACTGGCCAGAGTAAAGCCTGCGCCTAGAGTGGATGCTGACTGGATCGCCTCGATTCGTTTGTTGGCGTCGGCACTGAGTTTGCCGTGACTCGGCAGCAGTAAATAGGCATAGGCCTGATGATGGGAGCGACCAACGCGGCCGCGCAGCTGATGTAGCTGTGCCAAGCCGAACTTGTCTGCCCGATGAATGAGGATCGTATTCGCGCTGGGAATGTCGATGCCTGTCTCTATTATGGTTGTGCAGACGAGAATGTTATAACGTTTGTGATAGAAGTCGGCCATGATCTTCTCCAGATCGCGCTCTGCCATCTGGCCGTGAGCAACACAGATACGCGCCTGAGGAATAATACTGCGCAGATGTTCCGCCGTGTTCTCTATGGACTTCACTTCATTGTGTAGATAAAAGACTTGGCCGCCTCGCAGCAGTTCTCGAGAAACCGCTTCGATTACCAGGCTGTCTTGCTCCTGGCGGACGAATGTCTTGACCGATAATCGGCGGGCAGGAGGCGTGACGATCAGGGATAAGTCACGTATTCCTGAAAGTGCCATGTTTAGTGTTCTTGGGATTGGCGTTGCGGTGAGTGTCAATATATCGACATTAGCACGCATCGCTTTCAGTTTTTCCTTCTGTCTCACACCGAAACGATGCTCTTCGTCGATGATTAACATTCCCAGGTTGCTGTAATCTATGTCGCCGTGCAGGAGTTTATGCGTGCCGATAAGCACATCGACATTACCGCTCGCTACCTTCTTGAGAGACTCACTCTGTTGGCTAGTTGATTTGAAGCGCGAGATTACTTCAATGACTATTGGCCAATCTGCAAATCGGTCTTTGAAACTTTCGAAATGTTGCTGTGCGAGAAGGGTGGTCGGAACGAGAATCGCCACCTGCTTGTTATTTTGCACTGCGACGAAAGCAGCGCGCATGGCGACTTCTGTCTTTCCGAACCCGACATCACCACATACCAATCGATCCATGGATCGGCCATTCTTCATGTCGTCCAGGACTGCCTCGATGGCGCTCTCCTGATCGGCAGTTTCTTCGAACGGAAAGCTGGCGGCAAACTTATCGTATTCGACTTGGTCCCACTTGTACTTGAATCCCTTATTGGCCTCACGCTGCGCATAGATGTCTAGCAGTTCCGCTGCGACATCTCGAATCTTCTCCGCGGCTTTGCGTTTTGTCTTCTGCCACTGATCTGTGCCGAGGTGATTCAGCGGTGCGGTTTCCTGTTCGGCACCGCCGTAGCGACTGATCAGGTGCAACGAAGACACGGGCACATAGAGTTTCGCTGCGCTAGCGTACTCAAGAGTCAGGAATTCGGTATCCTGGCCATCGGTATTGATGGTCTGCAGACCTCGATAGCGGCCGACACCGTGATCCAAATGCACCACCGCGTCGCCGATGCGCAGCTCGGTCAGGCTCTTGACGATGAAGTCAGTATCGCTCTGCTTTTTATTACGCCGACGTCGCTGCGCGATTCGATTACCGAATAACTGCGCTTCGGTAATGAGCATGAGATTTAGGTCTTCAAGCCATAGTCCTTGATCTAGGGGAGCTACAACAATGCCGATCGCGCTCTTTGACTCTAAGAAGTCCTGCAGGTGTTCGAATTCTGCTGGCCTAAGATCGATCTGTTTCAATACCTCCAGCAGCGTCTCTCTCCTTCCAGCGGATTCGGCGCAGAACAGCAGGCGTACGTCAGGATTCTCCAGGATGAATCGTTCTACACTGGAAAAGGGTCTCTTTAGTTTCGCGTCACTGCTGAGCTCTGGCAGTGGCAGACTCTGCAGCGAAGCAGAGCTGCTCCCGGACTTGAAGCTAATCTGTCGAAAACGCTTAAGGTTCGCCAGGACGCTGTCGAGGTCCAGAAAAATATCGCCAGGGGGTAGGATGGGTCTGTAGTGGTCTATCTGTCTGTCTTCATGGCGGCGCGCGATGTCCCGCCAGAACCCCTGTCCGGAAGTGCTCAGGTCGCCGATCTTGCAGTAGGTAGTGTTATCCGGCAAGAAGTCGAATAAGGAATCGAGCCCATCAAAGAATAGGGCGAGATAGTACTCGAGCCCGGGGGAGGCGATGCCGTCGCTCACATCTTGATAGAGTGGGCATTGCCGCAGATCGATATCGAATTTCTCCCTGAAATTGCTCCGAAAGGCTGTAATACCCTTGGCATCGAGGGGGTATTCACGACCGGGCAGCAGGCGTATCTGCTCGATTTGCTGATCTGAACGCTGTGTCTCTGGATCGAATATTCGTAGCGTCTCTATTTCGTCGTCGAATAGGTCGACGCGGTAGGGGAAGCGGCTCCCCATGGGAAAGATGTCGAGTATCGAACCCCTGACTGCGAACTCGCCGTGCTCAAAAACCGAATCCACGGACTGATAGCCGGCATCAACGAGCTGTTTACGCATTTCGTGTAGTGAGAGCTTCTGCCCGACCGCAAGATCAAGGCTATTGGCGCGTATGTACTTCTTCGGGGGCAGCCTGTGCATCAGGCTACCAATAGAGGTCACCAGAATGCCTTTTTCTAATTCTGGCAAATGATAGAGGGCGCTCAGCCGGTCGGATACGATATCTTGATGGGGGGAAAAATTGTCGTAGGGCAGTGTCTCCCAATCCGGCAGGCTGAAAACCGGCAGTGGCTCGGATTTATTGGGCAATCTGCTGCAAAAATAGCGCAACTCGCGCTTTAATTGCTCGACTGACTCGTTATCTTCGCAGATGAGCAGCAGCGGGCCTGTGCTATTGGCTGCCGCATTGGCAAGCGCGAAGCTGGTGGCCGAACCGAAAGTCTGGAGCCAGTAGCTCGCTAACTGCGCATCTTGGGGCAGCGGGGGATTGAAAATAGTTGCCATGGCTGGTGAATTTCGAAAATTGCTAAATCGGGTTGAATGCATTCGATGGGCGCTGCCGCCACCTCGAAAACGGCCGATAATTGTATAGCAATTCAGTTCTCGAAGCAGGCTCGAATAAATTCAGCATTCTTAGCTGAAGATACGGTCGCTTCGGTTGCACTGACTATGCTTTCACAAGATAATAGCGCCCTCTTAAAATCTGGCAATAAACGATTAGGAAAAGGGGTTTTTGTGGTCCGTCCAAGCGTAGATGATTACTTCGGTGACTGGAAACAGCGCGAACAACTAGTTCAGGAGATGATTCCTGTTCTCGGTCGACTCTTTAGTCAGCACAATGTCGGTATTTTTATCTATGGCCGGCCGCTGCATAACAGATCAGTGACTTTCATCATGAAGGCGCATCGCTTCGTTCGTCAGATCGAACGCAATGAGATGTCAGAGTTCGAGTCTCACCCGGTCCTAATGGCGATGGCCAAGCTTGACCTCTCCCATGTTCAGATCGACCTTGGCAAGCTCACGGTTCGCTTCATGGAGCACCAGGAGAAGCGCGGCAAAGATGCCAAGGGTGTAGACGAATTTGTTCGCGACGAGTTGGCTTACCTCGCCGGAGTGAACCATAAACCGATCGAGAAATGTCAGCACGTGGTTCTCTACGGTTTCGGCCGCATCGGCAGGCTTATGGCGCGCCTGCTGATAGAGCGAACCAGTACAAGTGAAATCATGCAGCTTAAGGCTATAGTGGTGCGCCCGGGCGGCGATGGCGATCTGCGCAAACGTGCGAGCCTGTTCTCGAACGACTCGGTACACGGAGCATTCCAGGGAACTCTGCGTGTGGATGAGAAGAGCAACAGCCTCATTGCCAACGGTAATGAGATCAAGGTGATCTACGCGAATTCTCCTGAGGAGATCGACTACACCAAATATGGCATCGAAGATGCGTTGATTATCGACAATACCGGCATGTGGCGCGACGAGGAGGGGCTCTCCAAGCATCTGCAAGCGAAGGGTGCTGCGAAGGTAATCCTTACAGCGCCAGGCAAGGGCGATATAAAGAATATCGTCTATGGCATCAACGATGACCTGATCACCCCGGAAGACAAGATTATAACGGCCGCGTCCTGCACCACGAATGCGATCGCGCCTGTCTTGAAGGTTTTGAACGACAAGTTCGGGATAATCAAGGGGCACGTCGAGACGGTGCATGCCTATACAAACGACCAGAACCTGATCGATAACTACCACAAGGGCAGCCGTCGCGGCCGCTCAGCCGCTCTCAACATGGTATTGACCGAGACCGGTGCGGCGAAGGCTGTAGTGAAGGCGATTCCGGAGCTGGAGGGTAAGTTAACCGGTAATGCGATCCGTGTACCGATTCCCAACGTATCTATGGCGATCATGAACCTGACGCTGGAGAAGGCTACCACTCGTGATGAGCTCAATGAGTTTCTGCGAGATATTGCGCTGCACTCCAAACTGCAGAATCAGATTAGTTATACAGAGGCCCAGGATGCAGTATCTAGTGACTTCGTCGGCAGCAGAGAGGCTGGCATTGTGGACAGCAATGCCACGATCGTGAACGACAATCATGTCGTTCTCTATCTGTGGTACGACAATGAATTTGGCTATTGTTGCCAAGTTGGCAGAATGGTCTACAAGATGGCAGGTATTATCTACCCCCAGTATCCCCTAGAGGAATAGCTATTTAGCGGGTGTAGACCTATAATGCCGCCGCCTTAAATGCGGTAGTAAGATCCCGAAAACAATTTATGTTTAGCCCCTGTCATGTCGTAGTCATGGCACGGGTGGTAGCTCATTTACCTACTGCGAATTCGCTACACAGCATTAACATTAACACGATGATCAGAACAAAACGTGGACTGAATCTACCGATTTCCGGCGTACCCGAACAGGTATTAGGAGCGGCACGGTCGACGCGATCTATTGCGCTTCTCGGCTGTGATTACGTAGGCATGAAGCCTACGATGCTAGTCGCCGAAGGCGATAAGGTGTTGCTCGGTCAGGCCCTGTTCCGAGACAAGAAAAACCCCTCCGTCACATTTACGTCTCCCGGCTGCGGCCGCATAAGCGCGATCAACCGTGGGTCTAAGCGTAAACTGCTATCTGTTGTCGTGGAACTTCAGGAATCAGGGGGCGATGACGAGCAGGTTCCGCTTAAGAGTTATACTGATGCGGCCCTCATGGATCTCCCCGCCGAGACTGTCATCGAAGACCTGCTGACTTCTGGTCTATGGACAAGTCTGCGAGTGCGTCCCTTCAGCAAAGTAGCTGACCCGACTCGGCAGGCACACTCTCTCTTTATCAATGCCATGGACACGAATCCGCTTGCTGCAAACCCGAGCGTAGTGATGAAAGACGCAATTCCCGACTTCGTCCGTGGCGTAAATCTGCTTTCAAAATTGCCACAGAACAAGACCTATGTCTGCGTTGAGCGAAAGGTCGATGCGTTGCTGAAAGACCAGGAGTTCGCGGACAGTGTCAGCGTGCAGGAATTTCGTGGCCCCCATCCATCTGGGCTGACAGGAACACATATTCATTTTCTGGGGTCTGCAGGACTCGGCAAGCAAGTCTGGTCGCTTAACTACCAGGACGTGATCGCAATAGGAAAGCTTTTTGCTACGGGCAAATTGAGCGTGGAGCGTGTCATCTCCCTCGCCGGACCGCAGGTTAGCGAGCCACGACTGCTCAGGAGCAGAATCGGCGCAGACCTGCAGGAACTCTGTGCCGGTGAATTGGAGCCCTTGGAGAGTCGCATAATCTCAGGGTCCGTTTTAGGCGGGCGCAAGGCAGTGGGAGCGGAGAGCTATCTTGGTCGCTATCATCTGCAGGTGTCTGTTCTTCGTGAAGGCAGGGAGCGTCCATTCTTGGGTTATCTCTCGCCAGGGGCGAATCGACATTCAGTAATGGGAATTTATATTTCGGCACTCGACAGATCCAAGCGCCTCGACATGTCTACCAGTACCCAGGGTAGCGACAGGGCGATGGTGCCAATCGGAGCCTACGAGCAGATCATGCCCCTGGACATACTTCCTACGCAGTTGCTGCGAGCGTTGATTGTAGGCGACATCGAGACTGCGCAGAACCTGGGAGCGCTCGAGCTTGATGAGGAAGACCTGGCGCTTTGTAGTTATGTCTGTCCTGGAAAGTATGAGTATGGACCGATTCTACGCGAGAACCTGGCGCGCATTGAGAAAGAGGCATAACGGGCTATGGGACTTCGTCGCATATTAGATGACATGGAGCCACACTTTCACAAGGGTGGCCGTTTCGAGTCTTGGTACGCGCTCTATGAGGCGGTAGATACGATTTTCTATACGCCTAGCAAGGTCACCGTTGCTGAGCCCCATGTGCGAGATGGCATTGACCTTAAGAGAGTGATGATCACAGTGTGGTTCGCCGCTTTTTTCCCTATGTTGTATGGCATGGCGAATGTCGGGTTCCAGGCGAATAGCGCTATAGCAGCCATGGGCCTTACGGGCAGTGGCGATTGGCATGAGCTATTTATAGCGGCGGTTGCCGGGCATGACCCTGCTAGTCTTTGGGACAACTTTGTCTACGGTGCGGCCCATTATCTGCCGATTTATTTTGTCGTGTTCATTGTCGGCGGCTTCTGGGAAGTTCTGTTCGCTATGAAGCGCGGACACGAGATCAACGAGGGCTTTTTCGTAACATCTATTCTATTTACCCTGATAGTGCCGCCGGACATTCCTTTGTGGCAGGCCGCTCTCGGTATCTCATTCGGCGTGGTGGTCGGCAAGGAAGTCTTTGGTGGTACAGGGAAGAACTTCCTCAATCCGGCACTCACCGGTCGCGCGTTTCTGTTCTTTGCCTATGCACCGCAGATGTCCGGCGATGCAGTCTGGACCGCCGTCGACGGTTTTAGCGGTGCCACGGCACTCAGTCAGATCGCCGCCGAGGGACTGCCTGTTATCGCAGCCGCGACAGGACGTGAGCTCTCGTGGTTGGACGCCTTCTTCGGACAGATGCAGGGCTCGATAGGCGAGACATCGACACTCGCTATTCTCCTCGGCGCTTGCGTGTTATTGATTACGCGAATCGCATCCTGGCGCATCATGCTCGGCGTGTTTCTCGGCATGTGTGCGACGGCGATCCTGTTCAACACGATCGGCTCGGCGACTAATCCTGCCTTCGCAACACCATGGTACTGGCACTTCGTCTTGGGTGGCTTCGCATTCGGTATGGTCTACATGGCCACCGACCCAGTCTCGGCATCGATGACGAATACAGGTAAGTGGATATTCGGTGCTCTGATTGGTTTCATGATCGTGCTGATAAGGGTTGTAAATCCAGCCTATCCTGAGGGCACGATGCTTGCGATTCTGTTCGCCAATCTATTCGCGCCGCTGATCGACTACTTCGTGGTGAAGGCGAATATACGTAGAAGGAGAGCGCGCGGTGTCCTCTAGAGATTCTACAAGGAAGACGCTTATCGTCGCGTTTAGTCTGTGCGTGGTCTGCTCGATCGTAGTATCCGGTACTGCTGTGATATTGAAGCCGATGCAGGATGCGAATCGAATACTGGATAGAAACAAGAACATCCTCAACGCGGCAGGACTTTTCGATCCGCGCCAAGATGGCAACGAGGTTGTGGCGGAGCGGTTCAGCGAATTTTCGCCATTCGTCGTGGACCTGAACGCAGGTCGTATTCTCAGCGATGATCAGTTGCAGGAATTGCAGATCGACATTGACAGCTATGATCAGCGCCTGGTCATTAACGACCCGGCGTATTCCGAGTCATTAGATCGAGAAGAAGACGTCGCCGATATAAAGCGCAGAGTCTCCTATCCGATGATATATGTTGTTGAGAACGGCGAAGAAATCGAAACAATCGTGGTGCCGGTGAATGGCTACGGCCTTTGGGGAATTCTCTATGGATTCCTCGCGCTAGAAGGCGACGCTAACACCGTGAAGGGCTTGGCCTTCTACGAGCTGAAGGAGACGCCGGGCTTGGGCGCAGAGGTTAGAAACCCTCGCTGGACGGCGCTCTGGCCAGGAAAGAAAGTGTATGACGACCAGGGAGACGTGGCTTTAAGAGTCGTCAAGGGGCAGGGGAGCGGCGCTTATCAGATCGACGGGCTGTCCGGTGCTACGCTTACAAGTCGCGGTGTCGATAACCTCATTCAATATTGGTTAGGGGAAGATGGTTATGCACCTGTGTTGTCTCGATTACGAGAGACGGGGCTGCAGAACTAGTGATCAATGAAACTATTAAAGACGGTGAGCAGTCATGAATAGCGTTAAGCAGATATTACTAACGCCCCTTTTCGAGAACAATCCGATCGCGCTGCAGATACTTGGCGTCTGTTCCGCATTGGCGGTTACAACACAGCTCAGCGTCACGCTTGTGATGTGTGTTGCGCTAACCACGGTGACGGCGTTCTCCAATTTTTTCATCTCGATGATCCGCAATCAGATTCCCTCCAGTATCCGAATCATCGTTCAGATGACAATCATCGCGTCTCTGGTAATTGCCGTCGATCAGTTCCTGCAAGCCTTCGCCTATGAGATTAGTAAGAATCTCAGCGTGTTTGTAGGGCTGATTATCACCAATTGCATCGTCATGGGACGTGCAGAAGCCTTCGCGATGAAGAACCCGCCGGGTTTGAGTTTTCTCGATGGCGTCGGCAACGGCATGGGTTATTCCTTGGTACTGATAGTGGTCGCCTCGATCAGGGAGCTATTCGGTTCGGGCAGTCTGTTGGGATTCGAGATTCTTCCCCTTATCGAGAATGGCGGCTGGTATCAGGCGAATGGTCTGATGCTGCTCTCGCCCAGCGCATTCTTCATCATCGGTTTCTTTATATGGGGTTTGCGCAGCGTCAAAAAAGATCAGGTGGAGACTCGGGAGTACCGCATGGCTTCGCAGTCTAATGAAGAGGGCGCATTCTGATGGAACAGTTGCTGAGTCTCTTCGTTCAAGCCGTGTTCATTGAGAACATGGCCCTGCAGATGTTTCTGGGTATGTGTACCTTCCTCGCTGTGTCGAAGAAGGTCGAGACAGCTATCGGGCTAGGCGTCGCTGTGGTTGTAGTGCAGATGATTACCGTGCCAGTGAACAATATTATCTTCAATCAGCTGTTGCGTGAGGGCGCATGGGAATGGCTTGGGATGCCCGAGTTGTCTTTACAGTTTTTGGGCTTCCTCTGTTATATAGGCGTGATAGCCGCGATTGTGCAGATACTGGAGATGTTCCTGGATAAGTTTGTACCCGCGCTATACAACGCCCTTGGTGTCTTCCTTCCACTTATCACAGTTAACTGCGCGATCCTTGGGTCGACCCTGTTGATGGTTGAGCGGGATTATAGTTTCGGGGAGAGCGTCGCCTTCGGTCTTGGTTCCGGTTTCGGCTGGGCACTTGCGATCGTTGCGCTGGCTGGCATTAGAGAGAAACTCAAGTACAGCGACGTGCCAGAAGGTCTTCGTGGTTTGGGTATTACATTTATTACTGTGGGCTTGATGTCGCTGGGTTTCATGTCACTAAGCGGTGTCTCGTTGTAGAAAATTGAATGATTGATATCTCAACCATATTCGGCGGCGTCGCGTTATTCACTACTATAGTGATGTTGCTAGTGGCCGTTATTCTGATCGCCCGCTCCAAATTGGTGACCAGTGGTGATGTTCGCATCGAGATCAACGATGACGCGGAAAAGTCCATCACGGTTCCCGCCGGCGGAAAGCTGCTAAATACTCTTGCCGATGCTGGTATCTTCCTTTCTTCTGCTTGTGGCGGCGGTGGCACCTGCGCTCAGTGTAAGTGTCAGGTCATCGATGGCGGCGGTTCGATGCTGCCCACGGAAGCTGGCCACTTCACCCGGGGTCAGGCGAAGGACAACTGGCGCCTTTCTTGTCAGGTGGCGGTTAAGCAGGACATGAAGATTCAGATCGCACCAGAGTTTTTCGGTGTGAAGCAATGGGAATGCACGGTACGTTCGAATGACAATGTAGCTACGTTCATTAAAGAACTGGTTCTGGAAATTCCCGACGGTGAGAGTGTCGACTTCAGGGCGGGCGGCTATGTGCAGCTCGAGGTGCCGCCTCATGTGGTCAAGTACAGTGACTTCGACATCGCGGAAGTCTACCGAGGAGACTGGAATCACTTCGGTCTCTTCGATCAGGTATCTAAGGTCAACGACACGACGATACGCGCGTACTCGATGGCGAACTATCCCGAAGAGCATGGAATCATTAAGTTTAATATTCGCATCGCCACGCCGCCACCGGGTACGAAGTTACCGCCAGGAAAGATGTCATCCTATGTATTTAGCCTGAAACCCGGCGATAAGGTGAAGGTATTCGGACCCTTCGGAGAATTCTTCGCGAAGGAGACAGATGCAGAGATGGTGTTTATAGGTGGTGGGGCAGGTATGGCACCTATGCGCTCTCATATCTTCGATCAGCTGCGCAGATTGCACAGCAAGAGAAAGATAAGCTTCTGGTACGGCGCTAGAAGCCTGCGTGAAATGTTTTATGAAGAAGACTACAACAATCTTGCCAGTGAGAACGAAAACTTCGACTGGCATGTAGCTCTTTCAGACCCGCAGCCGGAAGATAATTGGACAGGCATGACGGGGTTTATTCACAACGTGGTATTGGAAAACTATCTCAAGGACCACCCGGCTCCGGAAGACTGCGAATACTATATGTGTGGGCCGCCGATGATGAATGCGGCAGTCGTCAAGATGTTAAAAGATTTGGGTGTAGAAGACGAGAATATCGCTCTCGACGAATTTTCATAACAGGGGTGCTCTGGGCTCGAACGGGCTGTGCCACATGAAAGAACTGCTCAAACGTCATAGCTTCTCCGTGGCATTCCTGGTTTTATTTATTGGGGCAGTATTCCTGTTCGCCGATGGCGATGAAGCCATTCAGCAGCTGAATGGCTTCACCATGGGTACGAGTTACCAGGTGCAGATCGTGGATATGCCGGAAAATATCAGTGGCGAAGCCCTGGCAACCGACATTGACGACCTTCTGACCCTGCTCGATACGGAAACGTTCTCTACCTACGCGGCCAATTCAGAACTGTCGCGATTCAATCGTCATCCCGTCAATGTTCCTTTCATCGCCTCTTCACGCATGATTGAGGTCTTGTTGATGGCGCAGGAGATTGCGGGACTAAGCGGCGGCGCCTTCGATGTGACAGTCGGGCCTTTGGTGAATCTGTGGGGGTTCGGGCCCGATCTCGCCGTGTTTGATACAGTACCCACCCCGGAGCAGATAGCGGCTGCAAAAGACAGAGTCGGCTTTCAATACCTGCGCATTAGTCCGTCCAGTCAGGAGATTCGAAAGGTCGTCGACTTATATGTCGATCTTAGTGCCATCGCGAAAGGCTATGCGGTGGACCAACTCGCCGACTATCTGGATGAGGCTGGCGTACAGAACTATTTCCTAGAAATAGGTGGAGAGCTGAAGATTAAGGGTACGAAGCCGGACGGCGGTGGATGGGTGCCGGCGATAGAGGCGCCACTGGATTCGGCTTCGCAGGTGTATCAGATTTTCTATAGCCGCGGTGATAATATAGCCGTGGCAGGTTCCGGCGACTACAGGAACTATTTCGAGGAAGAAGGGCAGCGCTACTCTCATGAGATCGACCCTAGAAGTGGTAAGCCTGTCACCCATAGGCTTGCCGCTGCCTACGTAATAGATAAGTCGACGGCGAGGGCCGACGCGCTCGCGACCACCTACATGATTCTAGGCCCCGAAGAAGCAGAGGCCTTAGCCCTAAAGCAAAGACAGGCCGTATATTTTATCTATAAGAGCGCAGAAGGTGGATTCGAAGAGTATGTCAGTGACGAATTCAGCTACTATCTTGGCAGTGTCACGGAATAAGAAGGTTGTAGAATGGCAAGTTTCCTAATTACGTTTCTCATTATGGCGATCGTGATCGTGATCATGTCCGTAGGTGTGCTGTTTGGTCGGAAGCCTGTGCAGGGTTCTTGTGGCGGCATGAACAACATTGAGGGGCTCAAGGAATGTGAGATCTGTGGTGGTGAGCCGCAGAAATGTAATAAGAGAACCAGTTCTAACTAGGCGCTGTATGTAAGTAAAGTAACTAATGGAACTAGCGCTGAATAAGCTCTTTAGCTAACTCAAGGAATCCCCAAGCCAACACTATGCAGAAAGAACACTTTGACATCATCGTAATTGGGAGCGGCCCTGCTGGTGAAGCCGCTGCCATGAACGCCAAGAAGAAGGGCCGTACGGTAGCTGTGATCTGTGACCTGGAATATGTCGGTGGCAGCTGTACACACCTCGGAACGATACCCTCAAAGGCCTTGCGCCATACTGTGAAAGAGGTGATGCAGTTCAATACCAATCCCATGTTCAGGGATCTAGGCGACGCGAGGAAACTCAGCTTCCAGCAAATTCTTAAGCACGCCGACCGGGTCGTCTATGAGCAGGTTAGAATGCGCACGGATTTCTATGAAAGAAATCAAATTCCTATCTACAAGGGGCGGGCGTGTTTCCTTGATAAGAATACGATCAAGCTAGTCGGCAAGCGCAAGAAGCTTTCGGCTAAGTATTTTGTGATTGCAACAGGGTCTCGGCCGTATCATCCGCCGGAAGTTGATTTCAATCACCCCTGCGTCTTCGATAGCGACACGATCCTCAATCTCGATCATTCCCCACGCAAGGTCACGGTCATAGGCGCAGGCGTGATCGGTTGTGAGTATGCTTCCATTTTCGGCGGACTCGGCTTCAAGGTAGAGTTGATAAACCCTGCCGCAGGTCTGCTTACTTTCCTCGACACCGAGATTTCCGATGCCCTTAGCTATCACCTTCGCAATCTTGGAGTGCGTAGCCGGCACAACGAAGAGTTTAAGAAGATGGAATATCACGACGATCACATCGTCACCTATCTGCAGTCAGGGAAAAAGATTCGCAGCGATATTGTGTTGTGGGCGAACGGCAGGAGCGGTAACACACAGAACCTCGGTCTCAAACAGATTGGCTTGACGACAAATAGCCGTCAGCAGCTATCCGTGAACAATAAGTACCAGACAGCTGTTAAAAATATCTATGCAGCAGGAGATGTCATCGGCTGGCCATCGCTTGCGGGCGCCGCCTACGATCAGGGCCGCTCGGCGAGCAACGCTATAGTGGCACCCGATCAGTGTTATTTCGTCGAGCAGGTGGCAACAGGCATTTACACGATACCGGAGATCAGCACCCTCGGTGCTACTGAGCAGGAGCTAACCGAACAGAAGATTCCCTACGAGGTCGGCAAGGCCTTCTTTAAGAATACTGCACGTGCTCAGATTACCGGCGAGCAGGTAGGTATGCTGAAACTGATCTTTCACTTCGAGACGCTGGAGCTGCTTGGTATTCACTGCTTTGGCGACCAGGCTTCCGAGATCGTTCACATTGGTCAGGCTATCATGCGCCAACCGGCGCCAGCCAATACCATGAAGTATTTTCTGAACACCACATTCAACTATCCGACTATGGCGGAAGCCTACAGGACTGCGGCTCTGGATGGTTTAAACAGAGTCTTCTGAGGCGCTCTGCGCTTAGCAGGGCTCATGCATTAGCCAGACTTTAATAGGCCAGGTTGCGGACTTATTCGGCGCTCGACCAGTTGTCGTGGCTGCGCTCAGGCATGCCTGAGCGACCAACATCTTGCTATGAATGGTAAACAAGGTTAATTTGCCTGTCATCGAGTGATAAAGCGAGGCCAACCCGAGTGGCCCGCATCAGCAGGAGAGTGAGTATGATTAAAACTGCCAGAGATATCCTTAAAGACAAAGGCGGTCACATGGTAACTATCAATTCCGATGGCACCGTCTTTCAGGCGTTAACGATCATGACGCAGAATAAAGTTGGGTCCATTGTTATCCTCGAGGATGAGAAGATCGTAGGTATCTGGACCGAGCGCGACTTGATGTTTAGAGCGATGGAAGAGGGCTTCAATCCGAAGACAGCCAGGCTCAAGGACAATATGAGCGTCAATCTGATATCGGCCAAGATCGACGAGCAGGCCTACCAACTTATGGACAAGTTTTTGGGTCGTCGCGTCCGTCATCTTCTCATTGAAGAAAACGGAGAATATATCGGTTTGCTTTCCGTGGGTGACGTAATGAAGGCGAACCTGCAGCAGAAGAGTGAAGAGTTCGAAGCGCTCAATCAAATGGTGAGCCTGGAGTACTACGAGAACTGGAAGGAGCTGCAGTCACAGCGCTAATCGCCAGCGCCAATCATTCGTGTTTGGCACAAAATGCAATTTTCTTGTAGGCCGCTTTCTGCCTGCCCTGTGCCCCACAAAACACTTGCTATCGCGATGCTATCCGTGTAACTTTTCAAGCGTTATTTAGCGTCATATCTGCCCCGAAATATTTTCATGCTGTTGGGTCAGGAAGCTAACAAGATTGCCAATAAAAAATAGTGAGAGCCCACGCTACAACTTGCATCTACGCATTGTTCTGCGCTAGTGCATTGTCTGTTAGCCGGGCTCCCGAAAGAGTGGTTATACTCTATGGGTAGTGACATACAGTCCCTGGCACAATGCCAAAGGTCGTGGTCTATTGATAGGTCATGCGGCGGGGCTAACTTCCCTCGAAATTCTGTGTTAGCGCTCCCACTCCGAACTCATCCAGATTCGAACTCTCTAGTAGCAGAACGAGCGAAGTTTCTCTTTGCCAGTGCTGTGAATTGTTTTAAATTTTATTTTACAGGCTCAGTAGGGACGGTTATTACGTAGTAAGTGTTAATGATTCAGCAGTAGTTGGATAGCGCCTTCAGTTGGAGGTCGATGCAACGTGAATCCAGTAGACCGCGAGCCGGGATGTTTGGAGTAAAGTGCTTGGAATTACCTAACGAACTAGTAGACGGTTTAACACCGTTCCTCTTTTACTTTGCCGCCGTGATGGCTGTGGTAGTCATCATGCTTGGGCTTTCCTATTTCCTTGGGCAACGTAAAAAGGCCCATTCAAAAAATCTACCCTTCGAGTCTGGTATCGTCTCAGTCGGCAGCGCCCAGTTCCGGATATCTGTACATTTCTATCTGCCAGCGATTCTCTTCATCATCTTCGATCTGGAGGTGGTATTTCTGTTCGCCTGGGCCGTGTCCGTTCGTGAGGCAGGTTGGCCAGGGTTCATAGAGATTCTGGTCTTCATCTCCATTCTAATAGCGGCTCTTTTCTACCTCTGGCGCATCGGCGCGTTGGACTGGCGTACGCTGACGCAAAAACGGGAGCTGCAAACGCTTGCAGGGCCTGGTGGCGTAACCAATAAAAAGGAATTCAAACTATGAGTTGGGAACTGCAGAAGGCAGAAGATGCCTCGTCACCACAGCCCGGTGGCAGCGCCATGGATGAGTTTATTCGCCGTAATGTGGTGATGGCGAACCTGGAGGACATGGTGTCCTGGGGTCGGAAGAACTCGATCTGGCCCTTTAATTTCGGCCTCTCCTGTTGCTATGTGGAGATGGCGACGGCTTTCACTAGTCGTCACGACCTGGCCCGATTTGGAGCCGAGGTAATCCGTGGAACACCACGGCAGGCCGACATGATAGTTATTGCAGGCACGGTATTTCGCAAAATGGCTCCCGTGGTAAAGCTGCTCTATGAGCAACTGTTAGAGCCGAAGTGGGTGATTTCTATGGGCTCCTGCGCCAATTCCGGCGGGATGTACGACATATATTCGGTGGTGCAGGGCGTGGACAAATTCCTTCCCGTCGACGTGTACGTGTCCGGTTGCCCGCCGCGCCCTGAGGCGCTGTTACAAGGTCTGATCTTGCTACAGGAGTCCATCGGTAGGGAGCGCCGTCCGCTGAGCTGGGTCATCAACGATCAGGGCATTATTCAGAAGGAGGCGAACCCCGTGCAGCGTATCGTTCGTTCGCCGGATCGGATAGCGGCGACGCAGCTGAGATCGCCGGACGATGTATAAAATAGTCATTAATAACAAATAGATAGGAAGAGAAGTTAAAGTAAATAACGTGACAGAAAGCGCAGAAGACAAGGTCCAGTCCCAGACTCAGGTGCCCGCCGCACTGGAGCAGTTACGCCAGATGCATGGCGAGCTTATCGTGGCCGAACAAACCACCTGCGATGGTATGCCAACGGTGTGGGTAGAGCGCGGAAATCTGAACACGATATTGCGTGCGCTACGAGACGAGACTGCGCCGCGTTTTGAGATGCTGTTCGATCTTACCGCCATCGATGAGCGCCTGCGTAGCAATCGTCAGGGGCAACCCGATAGTGAATTCACCGTGGTCTATCACTTGATGTCGTTCTCGGGTAACTGCGATATCCGTATCAAGGTAGCCCTTGCAGACAGCGATCTCAGCATTCCCAGTATCGTTCGCCTTTGGCCTAA
>CAXBLN010000051.1:0-23447 GCA_963976555.1 uncultured Gammaproteobacteria bacterium | reverse complement strand
CTCATGACGGCCCAACCCTCGTCATACACGCCTTTGTACTTGTCCGAGAATTCGCGCGGGGCCTGCACTGGCATGTGTACCGCTTGGAAAGGTATATAGGCGAAGAAGGGCTCGTCGTCGGCCTCGTTGCTATCGATAAACTCGATGGTTTTGTCTATGAAGTATTTCGAAGAATAGAAATCGTCCGGCAGTGTGTGCCTCTGCCCGTCGGCATACCAGTTCGCCTGTTCATAGATCGGTAGATAGGGACGCTGCGCCCAGTTGTCGGCGCCGGTGTCGGCCATGGCGATGGTGCGATCGAAGCCGCGTGAAGAGGGAAGTAGTTCTGGTGTGTGACCGAGGTGCCATTTGCCAGTCATGTATGTGTGGTAGCCCGCGCTCTGCAGCATCGTTGCAAGCGTGACGACCTTTTCGTTGAGGACTCCGAGATAATTTTCATGCTGCTGCTGTTCGGGCGGCAGAGCCTCGGGGATATTGGGCACGCCGTTGCGGTGGCTGTCGACGCCGGTTAACAGCATCGCTCGTGCTGGGGCACAGCTACCAGCCGTGTGATAGTTCGTAAAGGATATGCCGGATGCGGCTAGCTCGGCTATGTTTGGTGTATTGATCTCGCCACCGAAGGGAGATATATCGGTGAACCCAAGATCGTCTGCCAGGATTAGCACGATGTTCGGTTGTTGTGCTTGTTGATTGGAACCCGGTTGTGCAGAAACGGCAGGGGAGGCACCAATGCAAATCGTCAACAGTACGAAGGCGAAGACCTTCGATCTTTTTGGCATTGCCGCTTCCCCATAAAAATTACGTGTTCCCATTAGCCTAGCGAGCAGGATTACAGCGTTCTTGGGCAACAGGCCTGGGCAAAATAAGAGGAGCTGGAGAAACCTTTCCCTCGCTCGCCAGTTGCTCATAGGCCGCCTGCTGCAGACCCTTCACTTGTGCGCGGGACATGCCTAGCTCGAAGCCAGAGCATTCGTTATCACCGAGAGAGCGCGGGTCGAGTCCAGTAAGATTGCCGAAGACCACAAGCGCCTCAAGGTAGTAGCCATAGCTGCTGGCATGGTAATGATCGAAGGTCCACAGATCGATCTTGTCTGCATCGACACCGTCGTAGGGGTTAGAGTCGGCTAGTCCGCTCTCCATCGCCCGCGTCCAGGCTTCGCCTACTCCATTGACCGCCTTCACTCCCGGGGCGGCAGCAGCCTTGTCGTAGCCGGCGCGAATATCTTTCGCCATCTGCGCAATAGGCTTGTCCCTCCACGGGCTGTCAGAGCGATAGACGCGATCTGCGCGCGACCAGGTCGCGGTGAGGAAGACTTCTACGTCGGGATTGAGTCCCTGCAGGAAATCGGACATCCGTGCCGCAGTATCGATGAGCACGGATGGATCGCCAGGGCTGTTACTGTCCAGAGTGCTATAGCCGTGCATGACAACCTGATCCCAGGGGCGACGACCTATAACGCCCAGCTTATTCTCCAGATGAAAATCCAATCCGCTACCGCCGCGGGTCTCAAGATACACGTCGTAGTCGAGGCCTGCCTGATCTGTGAACGACTTAAACAGCGCCGGCACGCCGCCGATGCCTTCGTTGTTGAGGTCGGTTACCGAGTCTGCGCGGTAGAACTTCGCGGCCGAGCCGTAGCCATAGGTGAAGCTGTTACCGATAAACAAGGCGCTCGTCTGGCCGAAGGCAGAGAGAGAACTCAGGCTTATCAGGAGGCCGGCAAATAGATTTAGAAACAATTTCATTGGATGATTCCTCATTCTTCTTAAGGTCAATAGCACAGCGCTCAAGAATAGAAGCTATGCGCGGCCAAGTCCATGCCTTGCAGGGGATCGATAGCCCTGCTTCCCATCCTGCCCATTTATCGGAAATACCGATAAACATCATCGCTATATATCATTTTACCTATTAGTCCTCAGGCAGTATCTTGTCTGGGTACTCATTAGAAAACCCATTTTTATCGAGAATTGACAGAGGCAATACCCATGTTAAAACTACCCCGAAGCAAACTATTCATCGCGCTACTAGGGCTTTCTGCACTAGCACCGGTCAATCTGGCAAGTGCCCAAGACCAAGCCGCCGACAATGATTTTTGGTGGCCAAACAGACTCAGTCTCGAGCCGCTTCGACAGAATGCCTTAGCCTCCGATCCTATGGGCGGAGAATTTAACTACGCCCAGGCCTTCGCTAGCCTGGACATGGAGGCCTTAACCGCCGACCTGGAGCAGTTAATGACTACCTCGCAGGACTGGTGGCCTGCAGATTTTGGGCACTACGGTCCATTCTTCATTCGCATGGCGTGGCATAGCGCAGGCACCTACCGCGCAATCGACGGACGTGGCGGCGCCGATGGTGGTATGCAACGCTTCGCACCACTTAATAGCTGGCCAGATAATGTCAATCTGGACAAGGCGCGGCTCTTGCTGCAGCCGATCAAACAGAAATATGGTCGCAGCATCTCCTGGGCGGACCTCATGATCCTCGCGGGTACCGTGGCAATGGATTCGATGGGATTCGAAACCTTGGGATTCGCAGGCGGTCGAGTCGATGCATGGGAGCCCGAGTCGGTGAACTGGGGCCCAGAGGGAGAGTGGCTGGCAGCAGACCGACGCAACGATCGCGGTGAATTGGTAGGTGCGATGGGCGCCACGCAGATGGGTCTAATCTACGTGAATCCTGAAGGCCCAGGTGGTAACCCCGATCCACAGGCTGCAGCCGATGCAACCCGCGAAGCATTTGGACGCATGGCGATGAATGACGAGGAGACTATAGCTTTGATCGCCGGTGGGCACACTTTCGGCAAGGCTCACGGGGCAGCACGACCATCTGAATATGTGGATGTGGAGCCTGAGGCAGCCGGAATTGAGCAGCAGGGCCTGGGCTGGAAGAATAGCTATGGCTCCGGCAACGCAGGCGATACGATTTCCAGTGGACTGGAAGGTGCATGGACTATCGATCCTGCAGCCTGGACTCATAATTATCTACAGAACCTGTATGGCTACGAATGGGTTCAGACTCGCAGCCCCGCCGGTGCGATCCAGTGGGAGCCAGCAAACGGCGCAGCCTCGAACCTGGTGCCCGATGCCCACGATCCTTCGCTACGTCATGCCCCTATGATGTTTACTACCGACCTCGCGCTTAAGGTAGACCCTGCCTACCGCGCTATAACGACGCGCTGGCTAGAGAATCCTGAGCAGTTCGAAGATGCGTTTGCGCGAGCGTGGTTCAAGTTGACCCACAGAGACATGGGTCCAAGCTCACGTTATCTGGGCGACCTGGTACCTGATCAGGAATTCGTATGGCAGGATCCGATTCCCGAGGTTGAGTACAACCTAGTTAACAATCGCGATGTCAGTCGTCTTAAGAGCGAAATACTCGATTCAGGGCTAAGCACTTCAGAATTGGTGCGAACTGCCTGGGCTTCTGCATCCAGCTATCGTGAGACTGATATGCGCGGCGGTGCGAATGGCGCACGCATTCGACTCGCTCCACAGAAGGACTGGGCCGCTAACGATCCGCAGGAACTCGCTAGAGTCCTGACAGTGCTGGAAGGCATTCAGAGTGATTTCAACGACCGTAGCTCACGCAAGCAAGTATCTCTCGCCGATCTAATCGTTCTCGCAGGTGCTGCGGCGATTGAACAGGCGGCGGAACAGGCGGGCAGCGAGGCTCAAGTAGCTTTCACGCCAGGACGCGCTGATGCGTCGCAGGAGCAGACAGATGCGCCTTCGTTCGAATTGCTGAAGCCGAGTGCCGATGGCTTCCGTAACTTCTTCGATTCCAGCAACTCACGATCACCGGCCGAGATGCTAATCGAGAAGGCGGCTCTGCTCGATCTTACAGTACCGGAGATGGCAGTACTCGTTGCCGGCATACGCTCCCTCGATGCGAACACAGGGCAGTCACAGCACGGTGTCTTTACGGACCGACCCGGAACGCTAAGCAACGACTTCTTTGTCAACCTGATCGATATGTCTGTCGTGTGGAGCCAATCGGCATCTGACGCAGGCATCTACGAAGGCCGTGACAGAGAGTCGAATGAACTGAAATGGACGGCAACTCCTGTTGACCTGATCTTCGGTTCTAACTCCGAGCTTCGCGCCATTGCCGAATTCTATGCAGCGGATGATGCGAAGGAACAGTTCGTAGAGGACTTTGTAAGTGCTTGGACTAAAGTCATGACGAATGATCGCTTCGATTTGATGTAAGCGATTAGAAGTTAGCAGTAGGCAGTAACGAGCCGGTACTCTGATTGAGTGCCGGCTTTTTTATACCTGTCCCAGAAGCCTGGTAATCACAGACTCCTAATTAGACGGCACAAAAAAAGGAGCGGAGAGACTTAACAGTCCTTCCACTCCCTTGGGTTTTGCAAAGAGAGTCCCGATTGTGGGCGGGAGCTTCCTAGGTACTTATAGCTCGAAATCCATGCTGTAGCCGACAACGAATTTAACCGCGTCGTTGTCCAGGTTGTCCGCGCCAGCATCGTCCAGATCAGTAGCTGTGATCATGAAGCTGAATCCATCTTTCGCTAGAGATACGTTGTAGTCCATGTAGTCGCCAGGCACTCCGTTGAAGGCCTCGGAGAAATCACCCTGATGGAAACCAATATGAAAGCCTAGTTCAACGCCGTTTCCGACCTCGGTCGCGTAGTCAGCGTAGGCGTAAGTAGCTTCGCCGAAACCGAAATCCTGTCCTGGACCTTCGTCGGCTTCGGTATTGGCGAGGACATTCAATCCAAGAGTGAATGCCCCAATGCCGATCGAGCCGTAGATCTCACCGAAGTCAAACTCGGCCTCAGCGTCGTAGTTATAGTAGAGATAACCGATGTCGTAGCTTATGCCACCCGCTTCGCCGGAGAATCCACCGTAGATATCGTGCTCGTAGGAGTAAACGTCACCAGCTGAATAGCTCACGTTTGAAGCCCACGTGCCTATGTAGAACCCGCTGTCGGCTGCGTAATCGATTCCGCCGGAGATCGCGGCTTCATTTATCGATTGAGTAAGGCCGCGCCAGATATAGTTGTTTGATGCGGCGAAGTTGGCTGACCATTCATCTGCTTGTACTGTGCCAGCTGAAAGCAAGAGTCCGGCAGCTGCGAGTGAAAGAATTCGTGAGTTCATGTTTTGATTAATCCCTTGGTTGGTAGTGGTAAAGGGTGGTCAATTCCACCCGCTACAGGATGTTTAGCAAGAGCTATGCCAAGGCACTGAACACCGCGATTGCAGGGCTATTGCATAGGCTGAGGGAGCAGGGATGAAGATAATCGCTCTACAATGGTGCGCCTAATTGGTGCGTTGCCTCTTAATAGGGCGGCACGGAAAAGGTGCATTGAATAATAGATTTCCCGCGGATTATCAGTGCTAGCCCCGTTGCCGCGGTATACATGCGCATTAAAGGGACTAGTGAAGCTTGCACGCTATGCGGTAGAAGAACAGCGGCGACAATTGGTTTTTCTCCGGCGCTGTTTTTTGGAGATGCGATCAAGTCAGGAACAGGGAGTGGCGAGGGAGGCTGGAGTACATCCGCTCCTATGATCTACTCATCTTTTTTCAATGACGATGCAGCAGTGTGCTTGAGTATTCTTGGGCCCTATCGTGAGATCGATCTCCCGTCGCCGAGAGAGCGAGAAAGCCAGGTTGCAGACTATGCTGTATATTGGTGCGCAAACAGCACGTGGTTCCGGTCTGCACTATGATGTCCTGCATACGCCCCTATAAATTTTCACACCACAGAACGATTCTTAGAACTCTCGCTTTCTCCTGCTTTTGTACTTCAGCCCCTGTTGAATCCTCGTTAGCTCAAGAGGAGGAGATCGAAGAGATTGTGGTGACTACCACTCGTAATCGTCGCAGCTTCGAGGCGCAACCTACCCGTGTTGAGGTGTTAGGTGGCGAAGAGATAAATGAGAAGGCCAACATGAAGCCGGGCGACATACGCATGTTGCTGAATGAGAGCACAGGCATTCATGTCCAACAAACTTCTGCCACGAGTTTCAATTCGTCTATTCGCATACAGGGGCTCGATGGAAAATACACGCAGCTGCTGCGCGACGGCATGCCGCTCTACGGCGGTTTCTCTGGAGGACTTAGCCTGTTACAGGTGGCACCTTTAGATCTGCAACAGGTCGAGGTTGTAAAGGGTGCAAGCTCGACCCTTTACGGAGGCGGCGCCATCGCTGGTCTGGTTAATCTGATTTCTAAAAAGCCAGGTGACGAACCCGAGCGATCACTTTTGCTGAACATGACATCGGCAGATGGTGTTGACCTTAGTGGCTATTTTGCCGAGATGGATGGAAGTGTCGGCGCAAGTCTGTTCACTTCCTATAATAGCAGCGAGGCATACGATCCCGCCGGTAATGGACTCAGTGCGATACCCCAGTTCGAGCGCTGGACCTTCAACCCGCGATTATTTATAGAAGGAGAGAGAAGCGAGCTGAGAATAGGCCTGAGTGCGGTCAAGGAGAACAGACTTGGCGGCAGTATCGATCAGATCGAAGGCCGGCGTGTCCCACCAACGTATTTTGAAGACAGTGCAACCGAGCGCCTTTCCTCACAGATTGAGTATGTAGCGCAGCTGCGATCAGGCAGCGAACTCGTTGTTCGAAACAGTGTGAACCATTTTCAGAGAGATCTGGATGTTCCAGGCTTCTCGTTCGCGGGCACGCAACTTTCAAGCTTTAGCGAGGCACATGTTCTGGGTGCGACCGGTAACGTGGACTGGGTAGTGGGTCTTAATATCTGGACTGAGGATTTCGATCAAGTCGGACCTAGGTCAAATATGACTCTGGATTTTGATAGTCAAACCGAAGGGGCTTTCTTGCAAGGAACTATTCCCCTGGGAGAGCGTTGGCTCTTTGAGGGAGGGTTGCGTCTTGATCATACCTCCTCCTACGGTAGCTTTGTGCTACCGAGGGTCTCGTTGTTGTACACGCCCTCGGCAGATACTACGATAAGAATCGGCGGCGGCTTGGGCTACAAGGAGCCGACTCCCTTTACTGAAGAGGCAGAGGCTATTCAGTACCAAGGAGTACTACCACTCAATCCTGCTGCACTCGATGCCGAGCAGTCCGTAGGAGCGAACATCGATATCAACAGAAACTTCGCACTGGGCAGTGGCGCATCTGTAAACCTCAATCTCTTGCTCTTCTACACGCGAGTGGATGATCCACTACGTCTACTGCAATTGGACTCGGGACAGTTCGCCTACGGACAGCCGAGCGACTATTTAGATACGCAGGGTGCCGAGATCAACGCGATCTACAGGTGGCAAGACTTCAAAGTATTTCTGGGCTATACCCATGCCGATGTAGAAGAGCATGGGATATTAGACAGAACCGGGTATCCCCTGGTACCGAAGGATAGGTTCAATAGTGTGTTTGTCTACGAAGTTGAGGATGATCTAAGAATTGGCCTTGAGGCCTACTATTATGGAAGGCAGGTTCTCAACAACGGTTCGCAGAGCAGGGACTTCTGGATATTCGGCCTGATGATGGAAAAGATATTCAGCGACAGCTACTCGCTATTTCTCAATTTCGAAAATTTCACCGACACCCGACAGACTCGGTTCGAATCTATAAATAGCGGGACCTTGGTTAATCCAATTTTCGCCGACATCTACGCCCCGCTCGATGGCTTTGTTATCAACGGTGGCATTAAGCTGAGATTCTAACGCGGGAGACAGCACGCAACTCGCTGTCTCCTGCGTCATCGGTCAAGGGTTTAAAGCAATTCTCGACCAAGTCTGCCCCGTGGCACTCTATAGCCCGCATCCTGCACATAATCGGGACCTATCGAGGCGATAGTTGGAGTGCCGCTGCCGCGCATCGTGATTAGCAATTCCCTATTTAATAAATCCAAAACTCTTTCGACGCCGGCCTGTCCGAAAGCCCCCAAGCCGAAGCAATAAGGCCTGCCTATGCCCACCGCGGATGCGCCCATAGCCAGTGCCTTATATATATCTGTGCCGCGACGGAAACCGCCGTCGACGATGATAGGCACGCGACCGTTAACCGCGCTAACTATCTCCGGCAAGACCTCGATCGTACCGAGACCTGTTTCGGTAGCGCGGCCACCGTGGTTAGAAACCCAAACAGCGTCGGCACCAAACTGAACGGCCAGCGCCGCATCTGCCCCGACCTCAATGCCCTTTATGATGATGTTCATATTCGAAACTTCTTTCATACGGGCTATTACACTCCAGGTCATGGCCGCGTCGGTAAGCCCGACACCGCTCATATCCAAGCCATCGAACATCGGCTTGCTCTGACCCATGTGGCAGGATGAACAGTTGCGGGTGTCTTCCCGAGTGAGTACCGCGCTGGTTTCCGTGTTACGGCCACCGGGCAGGTCGATGGTGAGACACACAGAGGTGCATCCCGCTGCCTCGGCTCTCTGTAACATCGCAACCGTATATTCCCAGCGATTCGTCGAATAGAGTTGATGCCAGATCGGTGCGCCTCGCGCCTCGGCTACCTGCTCCACCGACGTGGACGACTGAGTGGATAGCACCATATGATGTCCCTTGGCCGCCGCCGCTCTTGCGGTGCCGAGCTCCGCGTCCGCATGGTACGCGCCCTGACTTCCTACCGGGCAGAGGAAGATAGGAGAACTCGCCTCACTACCCAATACGTTAACGGTAGTATCAGTCTGACTGACGTCAACGAGTCTTCTAGGTCTAATCTGGAAGCGTGAGAAGCCTGCTCGATTCGCCCTCAGTGTGAGATCGCTATCGACGCCTGTGGATAGATAGCCCAGGTGTGCTGGGGGAATGCGTTCTCTTGCTATTGCCTCCATCTCGAATACGTTAATCACCTCGGAAGGATCGGTAAGCCGCTGTCCGAGAGTCTGTTCTACTTCCTGTGCGAAGGCAGAATAGCTAGTGAGTAGGGGGCTGGCGGCTAAAAATTTAAGAAACTCGCGGCGTTGCGTCATGCTGCTCTCCGGTTAAGAAGTGGTATTGGACAAATCATTTACGGACTTGAGGAGCATAAAGCTATCTCTGTCGGACCCCATTGTCCAGCAAGGCCGCTACTCTATAGCCCATGGTTAAAGCAGTTCACACTGCCCCCTGGCTACAAATCACATCTGAACATCTTCTGCTAGATCAGTGTTGAATTTCTCTCTAGACTGCACGTCAATATCAAACAATGTCTGAGGGATATCGAAACCATGCGAACTGTTCTCTTTGTGTCTGCGATGATGCTGACATCTGCTCTGCAGGCTCAGTCGCCGCGAGCTAACGATCCCTGGTTTGGTATCTCCCTCCCGCCGGGCTTAGATCTGCAGGATAGTGCAGCATTTGTTGGCTCGCGGGGACCCGCCCCAGCAGTCGTGCCCGCAGGCGAGGCGCGGAATACAGAGTTGAGAGGGCCTCGCATTGCGCTGGACCTCGAGGAGATTGTCTCGTTCTCCGAACAGAGCCGGTTAAGCCGCGAATTAGGAGGCGATCAGCTTTGGGGCCGAGTTAGTGGCTTTGGCTCTGGCGAAGCGACCGTGCGCTGGGCTGCCGAGCAGCTGAGTAATGCGGGCATCGGTGAAGTCAGATTACAGAGATTCGATCAGGATCAGGACGCCGGTTTGTGGCTGCCAGAAGAATGGGAAGTTAGGTTACTTGGAGATAATGTCTTTGGTGCCCGCAGCGAGGACGTAGTGTTAGAAACCTCAATGGCGCTGGCGCCGTCGGTCATTGCGGGTGGGGAGCTCACCGCTGCAATCGTCTACGTGGGAAAGGGGTCATCCGCTGAGTTGTTGCATATAGATGTAGCCGGGAAGATTGCCATCCAGCACGTGACACCTCAGGCGCATCTGGTCTTCGAGCGAGGCAGCGCTGTACCTGCGGCGAGGGGGCTTTTTGAGCGCGGAGCCCTTGCAGTGATCTCTATCGTCGATCAGCCCGGTAACGAGCGAGTGCGTGACTTTAGCAATTGTGGGGGCCCCTGCTTTAATCTCGGTGGTAGAGACGGTTGGTTTCTAACGCAGGTCATGAATGCGGCGGCAGATGCAGGCTCATTCGAGAGTCTAAAGATGCAGATTCGACTGAGCAGCCAGGTTCACAGCGGGCTGAGTGGAGTCAATGCTGTAGCGGTTATACCCGGCACCACAAGTGAGGAGACGATAGTGATCAACGCACATGCCGATGCGTGGTTTGATGGCGCGGGCGACAATGCTGATGGACTGGCGGTGTTATTGGCGCTAGGGCGCCACTTCTCGCAGCCTGAACATCGATTGAAGCGTACTTTGGTTCTCGTAGTAAGTGCAGGGCATCATACGACCGGATTGAACGGACCAAGAAACGCCGTGCGCATGAACCCAGACCTATTCGACAATGCTCTTTTGATTTTCAATTTAGAACACGTTGCGCAGCGAAACATCGCTCCCGCACGGTTTTTATTCGATGACGGTTATCGTCAGTACAGTGCTGACTCGGGGGAGGCTCCTATCGTAGCTGGCATAAGCAATGGTTCTCCATTTATTGCAGCGCTCTTCTCGCGCGGGGTCATGCGCTACGGAACGAACTTCATGTCGAGCAATTCCGACATGGCCAGCGGCGAAGGAGGCGGCTATCGTGTGGCCGACGTGCCTATCGTGACAACCATGCAGGCGCCACCGCTCTATCATACAAGCGGCGAGGGCCTTGAAGTCATCTCCGTGCCCGGCCTTGAGCGCATGGCGCGCTTCATGGCGTTCTTCATAGGTGAGATAGATGTTGCGCAGCTCGATTTAATTTAGACTAACAGGCCAAACCACATATTGTCCGCGGCCAGATATATAAAGGTTGACCGAGCAGAGATTGAGGAGGCAGCCATGAGCAAATTTAATACATCGACATTCTTCGCCGCAGTCCTATTCTTTTTTACGAGCATCTCAATCGCCGAGGAGAATGATTTCACTTTCTACTCCGACTTGGCGCAGCATTGGTATGAAGGTGGAGATTATTTCGAATGGACTTCTACAACCGTCAATAACAACGCCGCCAAGCTCGACGTGTTCTACCAGACTTTTGGTGATAGCAACAATCCGCAGCTTCTGATCGTCCATGGCTTTCCAAATTCCAGTTTCGACTTCTACAAGCTAATCCCTTTGCTACAAGACGAATACTATATAGCCGCGTTAGACTTTCCTGGCTCCGGATTTTCCGACAAGCCGCTCGATGGCTTCAGCTATATGCTCGAAGATAATGCAAGGCTGTTAGACTATTTCGTTAGAGAGGTTGTGGAGTTCGATGACTTCGCACTTTTCACACACGACCGCGGCGTCAGTATCGGCCTCGCCTTCCTCGGCCACTATCTGGATGACGCGACTCCCGACTACAGGATCAACTATCACTTTCTCTCGAACAGTGGCATGTTTCTGCCGCTGGCCAACCTGGTGCCATTTCAGTTTATTTTGCTGGATGAAGAAAGAGGCCCAGCTATGATCGCGGCACGTAAGGCAGCGCCGCGAATGACCGAGGGTAATCCGCAGGCCCTGGCCTACTCCGATATCTTCAAGTTCAACGATGGAGACAGCGCGTTGCTTCATGTTGGTAGATACTTATTGGAACGCGCCGAGAACGAAACACGGTGGCTGGAAAATTTGAGTCGAAGTCCAATACCGGTCGCCTACATGTGGGGCCTGCTAGACGATATCAACCCCATCCGTATTCCTAATCATGTCTGGCTTAACTACTTGAATGACCGAGAAGCCGAAAGTTCTTTCTGGGTGTTGCCCACCGCCGGTCATTACCCGCAGCGAGAGAAGCCAGTCGAAGTTGCAAAGATAGTTCGAATGGCTCTCAATGGTGAAGTCCCGGACCGGGTTAGCGAGAATGACTTTATGCGCGCCTACGGCAGCAACAGAGACTCCGAGGACGCGATATTTGTAGGGCATTCCGACGTGAGGAAAATGGAGTTTCCTAGTACTATCAAATATACGCCCGAAGGTTATGAATAGACGGAAATTAACATAGCGGATTCTTAGAACTCGGAATTCAAAAAATCATGTTAGGGATCAAAATGAATAATACAATTAGTCTTGTCGGTGTCCTTCTCTTATCGACTTTTGCGACCATTACTACGGCCGCAGAAAATTACGATCCGCCGAAAACTTCCTTCGGCGTGCCGGATGTTCAAGGCATTTGGACCTACGAAACGCGAACCTCGTTGCAGCGACCTGAAATCTATGAAGGTCAGCTAGAAATAGACGAAGAAACCATGCTAGCCAAGATGATGTCTACCGCAGAATATAACGAGTTTCTCGCAGAGACTGGCGCAGAAGGGCCCACCGGGGGCGCAGTAGGTGCATACAACGATTTTTGGTTCGATCCCGGCAATGCGCTAGCGCTGATGAACGGCATGTACCGAACATCGCTCATCATCGACCCTGCCGATGGTCAGATTCCATGGAAGGAGGGCGGACAGGAAGCGCGGCAAGCTCAGCGCGAAAACCTACTAATGGGCAGAGATCGAAGCGATGGGCCAGAGGGAAGGGCCCTGGCAGATCGCTGTTTGGTTAGCTATGCATCCACGATGCCGTTCGTAAGTAGTTTCTACAATAATAATATGCAGATCGTGCAGTCCCCCACCCATGTGATGCTACTGGCGGAAATGGTTCATAACGTTCGTGTTGTGCGCATCGATCAGGACTTCCGCGACTTGCCCTTTAATCAGTGGCTGGGAGACTCTATTGGCTACTACGAGGAAGACTCTCTGGTTGTCGTGACGAAGGATTTCAATCCCTGGCAGATCAAGGAATTTTTGATTTCTGAGAACGTGATACTAACCGAGCGTTTCACACGAGTCGGCGAGGACAAGATGCACTATTCATTCACTATCGATGATCCAGAGCTCTACTCCCAACCCTGGACGGCCGAGATGCCGATGACGACGCTGGAAGACCAGCTGTACGAATACGCCTGCCATGAGGGCAACTATTCGCTGCCGGCTATCCTGGCAGGTGCGCGACGCGAAGAAATGGATGCTAGCACTAGCCAATAGAAATATTGATTTTCTTGTTGGGGCCTCTGATGTCCGAACAAGGGCCTTTAATTAAACTTCGCTACAATCGTCCGCGTAATTTGAGCGGCGGCCTCAAAATCATCTATTTCGTAGCACATGTCCTTTAGAGCCTGATAAAGACTTTCGTCCGCTAGTTCGTTCCGACTTTCCAAGGATTCCATATATTTATTGAGATGATAGATAGCGAATTCCAGCTCCCGCTGCTTTCTAGAGGCATTGGCGAGACCGATGAATACTCTTGTATCTTCCTGTGTCGAAAGTTGTCGCCAGCAATTGTATGAATCTATAGCCTCATCACATCGCTTCTCATTTTCATAGAGTTGGCCCAATGCCCTTAGGGCCCGCAACTGATAGTCAGGACGTAGCACGGGAATTTTCAATATCCTCTCGTAAACTGCTATCGTTTCCGAGATGTTTTCTTGTGCAAGATAATAGTCAGCATAGAAGTCTAGCAGTGCAGCGCGATCTACATGTTCCAAATTCTCGAAGCTTTGATTTAGCTTGTCTAACAGTTTCTTGGCGCGACCATAGTCAGCTTCCGTGCCGGATGATTCAGGTCGCAGTAGCCGCTGCACTTCTTCAAGAATGACTCCAGTAGCGCTTGATTGAACTGCCTGCCCTCAATCAGAGTAGATAGTCTCCGCAACTGGATATCCATCTTGTTATGCAGTTACTGGACCTTGGAAACGTGTACAGACCTTTTTCTATCGTGAGAGAAGTGAGCGTTCAGTCTCAATCGAATGAGCTTGTCGTAGCCAGAAACCAATTCTGGAACCTGCGAGTCATCGTTGTAGGCTTTCTCATAGAGAAAGGCTGCACGATCGCCGAGTTGGTCTATGAATTCATCACTCTGGGCCATATACCAGGTCATGAGATCGAAAAGAATCGGGATCTGTTCGATTGAGTAAACGCCGTTGTTGATGCGTATGCTATACAATGTTCGTTCGTAGAGGTCTCTCGCCTGACTCGTATCGCCAATCGAATGTTTTACGCGAGCGAGCCGAGTCAGTATTTCAGTTTGCTGCTCGGACCACATCTGTGCAGTACTATCGAGTTGAATAAGTCGAGTCTCAAGCTGTTCAGCCTGAGACATCAGCTCAAGATGGCGTGCAGCTCCTGTCGCCGCTTCGCTTCGTGTGGTTCGACCGAAGTCCGCTGTAGCATGAAACTGACAGCCGAATTCAATCGCTTCGACACTGTCGAGCGTAGATTGCGCCTGCAGTGTGGGCGCTAGTAAGAGCAGCAGGCAAAGAGGCAGTAACGGCAGTCGCCTCATAAGCGGGCACATCGTATTGACAGGTGTTTTAGGTCGAGCGATGAAAGAAGATTCAGACTGTAGTGAGCAATTCAGACGGTCAATGCCGTAGAGTGAATTGCCATAGTTTTGCCATGTTTGCTAAAACACTGCGCCGAGAGAGTCGAAATCTGAAGACCTATTAATTTCGCCGCTTAGGTCGCGTAAGCGGCTGAATTTAGGTAGAATTTCTATCCCGCTGTAGAATGCTGACAATTCCATACCGCTTCTATATAGGATCAACGTCATAATGAAGCTGGGCCAGTCTGCTATGAGTACAAGGCAAATCAAGAAACTGCTAATCGCCAATCGTGGAGAGATAGCCGTACGTATTGTTCGTGCGTGCGCCGAGATGGGTATTCGATCGGTAGCAATCTATACCGAACCAGACCGCTACGGCCTCTTCGTGAAGCGAGCTGATGAGGCTTATTCTTTGGGCGAAGATCCTCTGGCAGGCTACCTGCACCCTGCGCGTATAGTGAACCTGGCCTTAGAGACCGGCTGCGATGCGCTGCATCCCGGCTATGGATTCCTTTCCGAAAATCCTGAGCTCGCACGGCTCTGCGAAGAGAAAGGTATCGCCTATGTCGGACCTTCGTCGGAAGTTATTCATCGCATGGGAGATAAGACGCAAGCGCGTTCTGCGATGATGGACGCCGGCGTTCCGGTTACACCAGGATCTCAGGGTAATTTAGCCGATATCACCGAGGCGCTGCTTGAGGCGAAAAAAGTTGGCTATCCGGTAATGATCAAGGCGACCTCCGGCGGAGGCGGTCGTGGTATTCGTCGCTGCGACGACGAAGAAGAATTAAAGAGCCAGTATCCCCGCGTTATATCCGAGGCTACCAAGGCATTCGGTTCGGCCGAGGTCTTTCTCGAGAAATGCATCATCAACCCCAAACATATCGAAGTGCAGGTGCTTGGTGATTCTCATGGAAACGTTGTGCATCTGTATGAGCGAGACTGCTCTATTCAGCGCCGTAATCAAAAACTTATTGAGATCGCTCCCAGTCCGCAGATATCCGATGAGCAACGACAATTTCTCGGTGAGAAGGCGGTGGCTGCCGCGCGTTCGGTCGGCTATGTGAGTGCCGGTACCGTGGAGTTTCTCCTGAGTGGCGATGACATCTACTTCATGGAGATGAATACCAGGATTCAGGTGGAGCACACGATTACCGAGCAGATAACCGGTGTCGATATCGTGCGTGAGCAGATACGCGTAGCTGAAGGCAGGGAGCTGAGCTATCGTCAGGAAGACATTAGCTATCGTGGCTACGCCATTCAGATGCGGATCAATGCCGAAGACCCGAAAAATGAGTTTCTGCCATCGTTCGGTCGCATCACTCACTACTACGCGCCAGGTGGACCGGGAGTGCGGGTCGATACAGCCATTTATACCGGCTACGAGATCCCTCCCTACTTCGACTCTATGTGTCTCAAGCTTGTGGTGTGGGCGCTCACCTGGGAAGAGGTGATCGCGAGAGCTGAGCGGGCAATCGATGATATGCGACTGCACGGCATTCGCACTACCGCGGCATATTACAAGCAGATACTCACTCATGAAGATTTTAAGAATAGAGAGTTCGATACAAGCTTTGTTGTCGAGCACCCCGATCTACTCAACTACTCTGATAAACGCCATCCCAGCGAAGTCGCCTTGGCCTTGGCCGCAGCCGTCGCTGCCTACTCGGGTTGGTAACAATGATTATAGGCAGGAGAACAATGCATGGCCAAGTCTAAACCCATTCAAGTCACCGACGTCATCTTGCGAGACTCGCATCAGTCGTTGATAGCCACTCGCATGCGCACTGATGACATGTTGCCCATCTGTGAGCAGCTCGATGCCATCGGATACTGGTCGCTGGAAGTCTGGGGCGGTGCAACGTTCGATGCCTGCATACGATTCCTTAAGGAAGATCCTTGGGAGCGACTGCAGAAGCTTCGCGCGGCACTACCCAATACTCGTCTACAGATGTTGCTTAGAGGACAGAATCTTCTAGGCTATCGCCATTACGCGGACGATGTAGTCAAAGCTTTCGTACAGAAGTCCGCCGAAAACGGTGTGGATGTCTTTCGTGTATTCGATGCCCTGAATGACTTGCGAAATATTGAGACAGCAATGAAAGCTGTAAAGGATGCGGGCAAGCATGCTCAGGGAACGATCTGTTTTACTACCAGCCCCGTTCATACAGCGGAGCTCTATGTGCAGCAGGCAAAAGAGTTACAAGACATGGGCGCTGACTCCATCGTCATTAAAGACATGGCGGGACTCCTGACCCCTTATGGGACTTATGATCTCGTCAAGGCGATAAAAGCTGCTGTGCCTTTGGATCTGGCGATTCATAGCCATTCCACTTCCGGTCTTGCAACTCTCTGTCAACTCAAGGCTGTGGAAGCGGGTGCGGATAGAATCGATACTTCTATCTCTGCGTTTGCAGGTGGTACCTCGCATCCGTCGACGGAGGCGCAGGTTGCCGCATTGAAGAATAGCCCCTACGACACTGGATTGGATCTGGCGAAGCTTACTGCGATTGATGACTACTTTCGCGAGGTGCGCAAGAAGTATGCTCAATTCGAGAGTGAGTTTACGCGGGAAGATATCTCGGTACAGATCAATCAAGTGCCGGGAGGCATGATGTCGAATCTGGCGAACCAATTGAAAGAACAGAATGCACTCGACCGTATCCGGGAAGTATTCGAAGAGATACCTCGTGTGCGTGAGGATCTGGGCTTTCCGCCACTGGTTACTCCTACCTCACAGATCGTGGGAACCCAGGCCGTATACAACGTCCTGTCAGGCGAGCGCTACAAGACGATCACCAATGAGGTGAAACGCTATCTGCTCGGCGGCTATGGTCGCCCCCCGGCTGCAGTTAACGAAGAACTACGTAGCAAGGCGATAGGCAAAGAGACCTATAGTGACGAAAGACCGGCAGACTCTCTGAAGCCTGAGCTAGATAAGCTGCGGGCGGATGTCGGGGATCTTGCTAAAACCGACGAAGACGTTCTCACCTTCGCCATGTTTCCAGACCTTGGACGCGAATTCTTAGAGCAACGCGCCGATGGTACTTTGGAGCCGGAAGCGCTCTTACCTCCGGGTTCCGGAGAGCGTCCGAAGACTGCGATGGCTACCGAGTTCAAGATCGACGTGCATGGCGAATCCTACGAAGTGGCGATTACCGGGGTTGGAGAGACTGGCGGCGGCCGCCGAAAAATCTATCTCTCAATGGACGGTATGCCCGAGGAGGTGATCTTCGAGCCGTTGAACGAATATGTGGCAGAGAAGGGCGAGAAGAGGAAGAAAGCCACCGAGCCTGGTCATGTCACCGCGCCTATGCCGGGGAATGTGGTTGATGTGCTGGTTAAAGAAGGCGATTCGGTTACTACCGGTCAGGCAGTATTGGTCACAGAAGCCATGAAGATGGAAACCGAGATTCACGCAAACATCGAAGGCAAGATTCTTAGTATCAATGTCAGCAAGGGCGATCGCATAACCCCCGGCGAAGTGCTGATGGAAATAGGCTAGGCAGCTCGCGGTTGCCTGTCACTAATGCTTACAATTTAGAGCGCTCGCAGCCATTCTATTCATGCGAGAATGACTTTCAAAATCGAATCGAATATCTGGGAAGTCACCATGAGCAGGAATCTAAAATTTACTGGCATGGGCTTAGGCCTTCTGCTTGCCTCGGCCATCGTGTTCTACGTGTACACGGCACCATTCAACTATCAACGACTCCCCGGCGTTAGAATCGGCGGTCAGCTAACGCAGCACCCGACTGACTGGACTACCATCGATGTGGATGGCGTAGTCTATTTGAAGATGGCTGGCTTCCCCCCGGTTGTAGTCAAAGTCTTCTATGCCAGCGACGAAGGTGGAATCATTACAGCTACTCGTCCCGACAATGGCTACTGGGCCAATCGAGTAAGAGAAAACCCAAACGGCTGGATGCGCTTTGGCGACGAGACCTATGCACTGCAGGGGACAGAGATCTTCGGCGATGCACGAATTCCGATGTTGGAAGCTTACGGCGCCAATAACGGCATGCAGATGCGCTATGACTTCGACGGCGAGATCATTGTTGGACAGAACGAGCCTCTACATACCTGGGAAGTATTCTACTGGACTACGCGCTAAAGCAGCTTATAGGGCGTCAACCAAACCTATTGATCAACATCCTATCCAGCCGCCCCCTCTAAGCCTAGCTAGCTAACTAGCTACCTAACAAGTATTACAGTCCCTTTCCGCCCCTGATTAATTTGTGAAAATCTTGACTTGATCCCAGAATTATAGTGGTATCCTAGTTAGTTACGATATCCATCGCAGCCACTGTGTGCATCAGTTGTAACATTAGATCTATAGATTTAAATAATAACTACAATCATATGGAAGCCTCTATGTCCCTGGAAATAGATTCGACAAACCGTCAGGCATTTCAATTCAATGGCAATGCGAAGGAGTACTTTGGGATATGGATTGTTAATCTTGGTTTAACAATAGTGACGCTTGGCATCTATTCTGCTTGGGCAAAAGTTCGAAATAATCAATATTTCTATCGAAACACCAAGGTTGCCGAATCGACATTCGACTACACGGCCGACCCCAGGAAAATACTCAAGGGTAGGGCTATTGCAGTTGTAATGTTGATCGGCTATCAGCTGTGTGCCTATTTCTCTCCCAATATCTCGATCTATGTGCTTGTAGCGCTCCTGCTTCTAGTGCCACTGATTTACCAGTCCAGCATCGCATTTCGAATGCGGTACAGCCAATGGAGAAACATAAACTTTAGGTTTAGACGCAACACGCTAAAAATGTATGCGCTTTTTTCGCCTATCCTGATCTATTTATTAGTAGTGTTAGGTGGCCCATTGCTTTTCGGTGTGTCTCCAGAAGAGATAGCGGCAAGTGAAGAGTCGGGAGAAGTGTCAGAGGAATTTTCAAATTATCTTATCTACAGTGGCGTAGTTGTAGGACTTGGTGGATTGTTTTTCCCATTCTGGCAGAGTCTCTATTACAATTTTGTTGGAAGTCGCACGAGCTTGGGCAGTAGTAGTTTCTCGATAGCGCTCAAAGCACGTAGTTTCTACGGGATATACTTAGCTACGGCGGGCTTCGGGATGCTCTGGGGAATAGCAACGGTTGTCTTAAGTGGGTACTTTTTTCGGATGGACCCTGAAGCCGAGGATCTGTCGCTGTCATCCTTCATGCTGATATATTTTCTGCTTATCATTTTCTATCTTTTTGCCTACGCGTTTATTAAGACTGCCTTAACCAATCTAATCTACTCCGCGATACGCCTGGAAGGTGTGGAATTTACATCTACTCTGAAATTCTGGAGAGTGGCTTGGCTCTACGTTAGCAACACCTTTGCTATATTGCTGACTGTTGGTATGGCAATACCCTGGGCTAAGATTCGGCTCGCCAGATATCGAGCAGAGAATATGCACGTGATATCGAGTGGGGACACCAACATAAAATCTATGTTTGAGGATGAGGTAGATGCG
This sequence comes from uncultured Gammaproteobacteria bacterium, assembly GCA_963976555.1. Lineage (GTDB taxonomy): Bacteria > Pseudomonadota > Gammaproteobacteria > Pseudomonadales > Pseudohongiellaceae > UBA9145. The sequence goes on along the minus strand of CAXBLN010000051.1, from coordinate 3,656 downwards.
AGTGCTGATGCAATGTCTGATCTGTTCGATTTTGATATAGGCCTTTGATGAATTCTATCGAAGGAAAATTGTACGACGGTAATTCCTCGAAAAGTCATGACGTTCGCTTCGGTATTAGTGATAGTGGCGAATTTCAACTAGAAGGTTACGAGTTGGCTGAGGTTGAATTCAGTCAGATCTCAGTTAGTTCCCGAATAGGTGACAGTGCACGATACCTGGACTTGGCAAATGGTGTAAGAATCGAGACCAGTGATAACGATGCCGTCGATCGACTGCTGAAGATCCTGGGGCCTGAAAATGAAGGGTTTTTACACACTATAGAGAATAACTTGCTTGCGGTGATTCTCTCGCTAGTTACTTTAGTCTCTTTTGTGTTTGTAGTTGCTGTTTATGGCATACCAGCTATGAGCGGTCCTCTTGTTCGCATGTTGCCACCGGGCGTCGACGATTTACTAGGTAAAGAAGTGCTAGATCAGTTGGATTCCATAGTCTTTGAGCCAAGTAGCCTGAGTTCGACTGAGAAGGGAAACCTTCTGGAACTTTTCGCCACTTTGATTCCAGAAACTGATCGCGAGTTTGACCTACAATTTCGAAGCAGTGAGCTTCTAGGTGCTAACGCATTCGCCTTGCCGAATGCGCAGATAGTTTTCACGGATGAGCTTGTACAGCTAGGTGCAAGTGAGGAAATGCTTGCGGCTATCATGTTGCACGAAATTGGCCACGTAGTTGAACGTCATACAATGCAAGCAGTGGTAAGGCGCGCTGGCTTTTCTATGTTACTTTTTGGAGTAACAGGGGATGTAGGCAGCGCGGCGACGGCTCTGGTCGTTCTATTGCCCAGCTTTCTCATTGAGTCCAGTTATTCTCGCGACCTGGAATGGGATGCCGATTCTTACGCACTGAGTCAGATGAGCGAGAGAGGTATAGATGCGAATGCATTCGCCGATATGATGGAGCTAATGCTGGGTTCTACCCCAGAGGACGCGGAGTCAACAGATTCAACTCAGGACAGTGCAAACAGTTTCTCTACCTATTTCGGAACACATCCACCAACTCAAAGCCGCATAGAGCGATTCAGACAAGCGTCTGGTATTTAGGCCAGTCGAGTGCGTATGAAATCAAAAAGTGGTTTGCACGCTTAAAAGCAAGCGGCGATAGCGGCTACTACAGGAATCTTGAATCAATGTCAGCGTGCCATCGATAGTCGTGCCATCGAAACGTTGACGGTAGCGGCAGCGCGATGCATCCAGTGTGTTGTCTGACTCTAGCCGGAAGGTCCAGTCTTCGAACCATACCTTGGAGACAAACAAATCCAGCGAGCGCTCTCGGTCGTTTCTAGTGATAGTCTGAATATCGATATCTTTTTGCCCACCCCAGATTGAATGACTATAGTTGATGCCATAGCTCAGGCCGAGATGGGTGATGTCATGGCGGAAGTTGATGCCGACGAAGCCGCGGCCGCCGATGCGCTGCTCTGTTAGCAGGAAAGGATCTTCAATTTCTGAGTCGAATAGACCTATGGTTACTCCTAAAATCGCATTCGGTAAATTTAATTTATTCAATCGTATGCTGGCTCTGTTGAACATGCCCCAACGCTTGGCTGGGCCCACATTGCCTGTCGCAGAGAGTGGCTGGTCCGGGTCGACCGTGGCATTGATTCTGCCGATGTTATTATCGATGTCAGAGTAAGAGATGCTGGTGGAGAGTACGCCTCCATCGTTAGGCAATCTGTATTCCAGCTCACCTTCGTAGTTCCAGCTAGTCTGTGGCTCCAATTCAGGGTTGCCGGCGAGGGCATTGAGGTCTCTATCCTCTTCGTTGGTAGTGGCTGCGAAGCTGGAAAAGCTTAGCTGTGAAACATTTCTCCCAATCGTACCGCGAAAACGGAAGTTGTCTGTAAAATTGAACCGGTAGTCGAATGAAGGGCGCCAAAACTGGAAGTCGCGGGTCTTGTTGATTGCGCCGCTCTGTGAAATTTCAGAGGTCTCATAGACGATACTACTTTCGAGTGAGCTGCGGGAGTTAATCGTCCAGTTATGAAAGGCGAATCCTTCGTAGCGAATCTCCTGCACGGTGGTGCCGGGGTTAGAGATCGATAGTAAGGGCGAAAGACCTCCCACGCTCGGGGATGGCGGCTCGGAACCGAAACTGCTGCCTATTAGTAAGCTGGAGTCGAGCTGTGTGTCGGCGCGCTCGATGCCAACACGCAACGACTGCGCCTCGCCTAAGGAAAAGTTGTAGTTACTCTGCACAATAAATTCGCGGACTTCCTGTTTGGAATCAATAAAAAGGTTCTTGCTCAGTCCTGATTCTGCGGGATCCGCCTCGAAACGTTCTCTTACGGAATTGCGTACTTCATCATTCATCACGAACAGGAGGGCAAGGCGCGAACCATTGGCGAAATTGAATTCGTAGTCGCCGCCTACTTCCCAGTTCTGTTCTTCATTTTGTATATCTTCTTCCTGGATGCTCTCAATTATCCCGGCACTGGTAAAGTCGACAAAGTCGCGATGAACAGGTTGCGGATGGTCGCCCTCGCTAATCAGGGCATTCAGCTGCATGCGATGCGGCCCAATACTGTAGCTCATATTCGTCGATAGTGTTTGTTCATCCTGATCGCGGATAGTGGTCTGGAATAACGTGCCTAACAGTTCGCCATCTGGGCCGAGGCGCACCTCTCGGTTGTCGCGATTCTCGTAGTTTGGACGTGATTGTAGATTGATCAACGCCTGGAAATTCCCGACTTGCTGTGACCAGGCGACGGAGCCACCGGTCTCGAAGGTGTCGTCGTGATTGAGTCGAGTTACGAGTTCAACAGTTGTACTTGAGCGGGATTCAGACGCGACTAAAATTAAGTTGATGACTTCGCTGGCACCGCGCACATTCAACGCACCTGTTGTGTCGCGAATGATCTCGATACGTTCGACCTCTGCCGCAGTGATACGTTCGAGTTGATCTCGTGCGGAATTGTCCTTTCCTGCAATGCGTTGGCCGTTGATCAATAAGTTTCCGCCGGTACCAAGTCCGCGTCCGCCACCTCCACCTGGGCCACCGCCACCTAGCGAGATCCCCGGAATGCGGTCCAGCATGTCGTTGGCTGTGACCGGATTGTACTGGGCGAAGAATTCGGCGCTATAGACCACCGTGGAATCGGCATTCTCAGCTTGGGCATCCGAGCCCCCCTGTGAGCTCTGAGAGTCATCCTGTGCGAGGCTGAATAGTGGGAAAGAGAGTAGGAGAGTAAGACAAATTGGCGATAGCGGCTTCAGACTACTCATGGGTGCAATGCTCGAGTCGAAAACACCAAAGCGTACCAGAAAACGTTGAAATAAAGGAGAGTCAGGCCATAGATTGAGCGAATTTGGAGCCATTGCGAAGCACGAGTCGCAGAGGCTAAATTCTAGTCCCCCGACACCCCGCGCGGTTCGGGGCGAGTCAGTAAGAAGATAGTGCAAGCAAGAAGCACCAGACCCGTTAAAGCGACTATTTCAGGAGGTCTGCCGCTAAAAATAATCAATAGCCAGCTCGCAGTGATAATCGCTACGGCCATGCGTTTAGCGGGCCTGGCGATCGCCTTTTCTTTATACCAATGACGGAGCGCCGGTCCGAAGCGCCGATGGCGCAGTAGCCTCCACTTGAACTTGCTGGAGGCATGG
>CAXBLN010000050.1:0-23645 GCA_963976555.1 uncultured Gammaproteobacteria bacterium | reverse complement strand
GCGCATAAACAGGCGAACTGGTACCATTCACCAGTACCCGATTGCCGTAAACGCCCGTCATAACATCTCGATGCATACCTACGTAGCGAAATGAACCGTCTTCATTGAAGCGACGATCCTGAACGATAAGAGGAATATCATCCACACCATAGTTAGATGGCAGATCGTGACCCAGGCTTTCTTCATCATCGATAATTATCATACCAGCCAAGCCACGATAAACCTGTTCTCCTGTCTTGCTCATGAGGTGTGAGTGATACCAGAACGTGCCGGCCTTCTGCATTATTCGAAACTGCACATTCCATGTTTCCCCGGCAGCGATTACTTGTGCCGGACCACCATCGACGTTCGCAGGCACATGCAGGCCATGCCAATGCACCGTAGTCGGCTCTCCCAAGCGATTATCCACTGAGATAGAAACGTCCCTGCCGTTGCTGAAGCGCAGCGTAGGGCCTAGGAACGCACCGTTAAAACCGATCGTCGCTGTAGTTAAGCCCTGCAAAAAATGCGAATCGCCCCTCTGCGCTGTTAGTGAGAATTGCAAAGCTTCGCCATGCTGTTCTCCACTGAGGATGGAAGGGATTCGCAGCTCTTCGTATTGCTGAAGCTGACCGAAAGCCTGGAGAGGCATCAATGATCCAGCCGCTCCCGCACTCAGAGTGCGCAAGAAATCTCGCCGCCTAAGCTTCATCATATTCATTAACCTTTCTCAGAGAAAACCTGTGATTCCTATTGGCAGGGACATAGCTGTGCTAAGGAAACCCAATCCATTCATACAATGTAAACCCAGATCGCCCAACATACGAGCGCCGTGGCTACAGGAACTAACATCATCGAGATCATATATTTGATATGTAGCATTTCTTTCATCTCCGTCGTTATCCACAAGTTGCTGGGTTCATTCGCAAGCTACCCAGTTATAGAAAGTCTTACTAGATAACAGTGCATAGGCCGTGCCACATGCATTGAAGAGGAGTTATCTGTTTGATATTTATATCTTTATTTGATTCACGCTTTGCATTGAAGCGGAATTTTGCTTGACAAAGACCTCCATTGTTGACATAAACGACAATCTTACTGCCATTTTCGTCAAACCCTATGAGCCTTATTCTCTCTGACAAAAGCAGGCCACTTAGCCAAATGTTGGAGGCCTATGACTGCCCAGCCATTCTGGTCTCTGTGGATTATCAAATCCTGGCATTCAATCAAAACTACCGAACAGCTTTCGGAGAGATTGAGTTAAGCAGTGCTCCACGTTGTTTCGCGATCTCTCACGGTTACGATGCGCCCTGCGACCAATCCGGGGAAGACTGTCCGCTAGGGGCTGCTCGCAACTCCGGACACAGGGAGCGGGTGCTGCACATACACCAAACTCCTCGCGGAAAGGAGCATGTCGATGTAGAGATGCTGCCTATTCACGATGGCGCCGGTGAGTTAGTGTATTTCGTTGAATTGCTCAAGCCAGTTCCACTCGCCAGCGGAGTTGTAGCCGATCAAGAGTTAGTGGGAAAGAGTCCAGCCTTCAATGAGATGCTGAGAAAAATAGCCCGAGTCGGAGAAACAGAAGCATCCGTATTGCTATTGGGAGAATCAGGAACGGGCAAGGAACTCGCTGCACGAGCCATCCATATGGCCAGTAAGCGAAAAGGAGAGCCACTTGTCACATTAGAGTGTTCTGGCCTGTCTGATGCGCTGTTTGAGAGTGAATTATTTGGGCACGTGAAAGGGGCTTTCACAGGCGCCAACTTCCACAAGAAGGGACTAGTCGAACTAGCCGATGGTGGTACTCTTTTCCTCGATGAACTCGGAGATATCCCGCTAGCAATGCAAGTCAAACTACTACGCCTTCTTGAGACGGGCACGTTTAGACCAGTAGGCAGTGTCGAGATACGCTCATCAAGCTTCAGGCTAGTGTGCGCGACTCACAAAGACCTCTATCAGATGGTGCTAGACGGAAGGTTTCGGAAAGACCTGTACTATCGCATCAACGTTTACCCTATCCATGTCCCGGCATTGAGAGAACGGACAGCTGACATTCCATTGCTCGCCAATACACTATTGAAACGGCTCGCACCTGCGGAAAAGTATCGCCTGACGGCGTCAGCCACGAAAGTCTTTAAAGAATACGAATTTGAGGGCAATATTCGGGAATTACGCAACCTATTGAACCGAGCAATCGTAATCAGCGACACTAATACGATAGATCAAGATACAGTGCGGCAATGCATGGCCGAGGACGCAAAGACGAGAAATCACGCCGGGCAATCCCAGGAAAGTGATTCGAATACGACTCAGGATCAAGCCTGGGTGGATTTAAGAACGAACGAATCGAGATATCTAAGAAAAGTACTCGCGGCTCACGGAGGAAATAAGGAAGAGGCCGCCAAAACGCTTGGAATAAGCGTACGATCTCTCTATCGAAAAATAGAGGCCATCAAGTGAATACTTCTCTACTCGAAGTACTCTAAGGAATGCCGCGATTCAGAAATACTTGCGAGGAATAGGCCAACGGCATCCGCGGTCACACAGCAATTCTTGCCTTATCAGCTCTAACTGGCAATTCAACGAAGCGCCAATACTGCTCTAACATCCCGACGACATCTGTAAAGCCCTTGCCCGCTTTCGATTTGAGAAGATATCCGGCAATGTTGTATTTATAGGCCTCAATTTTGTCACACTCGGCGTCTGAGGTAGTTAACACAAATACGACAGCGCTCTTGTGTACATCGTCGCTGCGTAGCTCTTCCAAGAATTCAATACCATTCATCTTTGGCATGTTTATATCGAGAAGGATTAGATAGGGGCTAACTACGTGCTTGCAGCCCTCTTTCCCGCGGAGAAAATCAAGTGCTTCCAAGCCATCTCTGGCATGGGTTAGCGGGTTCTCTATATTGAGTTTCTTTAGAGCCCTACGCATGGATTCAGCATCAATTTCATCGTCTTCAACTAATAATATATTCGTAGAACTATGTGACATAACTATTCCTAAGACTCAATAGTTTTGGCGCAGTCTTTCGGCCAGGTGAATATAAATTTCGCGCCCTTACCCTCATCTGACTCGATCGCAATTCCGCCACCCACACCCTCGATGACTTTCTTTACTATGGCTAAACCCATGCCACTACCACCGAATACATCCTTGGTGCTAAGGGTTTGGAACATCTCAAATATTTTCCTATGATACTGAGGACTGATGCCCGGGCCATTGTCTGCTACAGAAAAAGTAACGAATTCGCCATCATCTTCATGCCAGTCGATGGTGAGCACTCCCTGATCTGAGTTCGCATATTTGAAGGCATTACTGAAGAGGTTCAGAAAAACCTGCCTTAGCGATACAACTAGTGTGGTGAGACTGATATCCGACTGCGGCCAGCGCAGCTCATAATTATCTGATATATCAGATAGCATCTTCACTTGTTCGAGCAAGGCAGTGACAGAGACAAGCTCGAGCTGCTCTTCGACTTTTCCGACTCTGGAGTAGAGCAACAGATCATCCAGCAAGGTTTCCATGAGTGAGATGCGCTGTTGAAGTAGGTCTAGATGGCTCGAGGATTCCGCGGGTAATATATCTGCACAGTCTTCAACTACCCATTTAGCGAGATTGTCTATCGCTCGCAGCGGTGACTTAAGATCGTGAGATGCCACGTAGGCGAAATTATTCATTTGATCTACACTCTTTTCGAGCTCTTGAGTCTTAATCTGCAACTCCTTCTCTCGCACTTGTAATTCTGAGGTAAGCTGTTCTGACTCCTCGAGCAATAATGTAGTCCTCATGCTCACATTCTTGAATACTGTAGCCGACGCCGCCAGAACTCCGATCTCATCCTTTCTTTCTAAACCAGGAATAGTGCCCTCGACATCGCCTCTGGAAAGCCGCTGAAACACCGTGCTTATCTCTTTTATGGGTAACAGGATCGATTGGCTCAGGGAAAGTGATAGCAGAATGCCAAGCAAGATTGCCCCCAGGGTGACCGCAGCCGTGGTGCGACTGGCAGAATCCAACTCTGAATTTACACTTACCGTTAAAGCATTCTGAATGGAAACCGTAGACTCTCTCAGCTGCGATGCCAGAGTCGAGAATTCTTCGGCCTCGCCGGCCATGACTACGTTAACAAGAAAAAGCGACCCCCTTATTGCCTGAATCGCCTGCCGAAATACCACGTCATAATCTTGAATCCCCTCATGCAATAGTGAGAGGCTGGCTTCGCCTTCGGCGGACATCGGAACATGAATTACAGTATTTTCGACGAGATTACCGGCCGCCCGCAGATCCTTTAAGGCCTGCACTTGATCTTCGTATCTTCGATAGACTTGAAACGAGATCATGTGTATCTCTGATTCCAGAAGATGCTCCTGAATCAGTTGCAGGCGATCAACTAACTCGGCATTCGCATTCAGCTCAGCCTGTTTCTCATTGAGGCTAAGATGTTCAAATATCCGATCATACAATTCGGGTAGTTCTTTCTCAGTCAGCTTTCTCTCCAGCTCCTTCGACTCTCGCATCGACTCTATGTTGGCAGCATAGTTCGAGTAGGTCTGCAGCATCTTCTGAATCGTCGCAGACCTTTCCTCATCGGTGACACTGTTGGCAACGCCATCAAGGTCAGCTCCCAATTTCATCAAAGAAGCATTGATTCTATTCACTGCACTTGCGTGGCGGGCGTTACTGTAGTGCAGAATATCCAGCTGCAATTCTGCGAGATCAGCACTGATTCCCATAATCAGAGCCGCCTCTACGGCCACTGCTCCCAGCTTGCGAAACGAATCCGTGGAAGATGAGAACTGTTGCACACTATAAGCCGAGGACAGCACGAACAGAATCAGCACAATGAAGCTACTGAGAAGAATGCGCTGCCTTATGCCGTTAGAAAAGCTGAAGAGTGACAATTTCGTTTACCTATGCACGCAGAAACTCAAACCAGCGATCTACGCTGTAGTCATAGTTGTCCATCACCGTGTTCCAGATTGCAATCTTGCTTAGGCGCTCAGAGTAGGACCCACCACGCCGGGTTCTCCCGGCCCTCACAGCTATGTTTCCATCGGTACCGAGAAGGTCTTCCGTAGCTTCACGACCGTCATACCAATAGTCCCACTCGTTCTTCGAGAGCAGAGGGCGAGACCTTTGAGGGTTCGATATGTAATATCCCTGCCTCGCAATAAATGCTCCCGGCCAGCCCGAGAGCCACCAGTTCATGTAGTCGTATGCGGCATCCGCGACTTCGCCGGTGGTTTTAGCAGACAAACACATGACACCATGCCAGGCTCGGTATCCTTCTTTTGGAGCAGCAAATGTTACTGGTGTCCCCAGCCCGTTCGCCGTGGCAACTCCAGGTGAGAACATGCTCTGAATATTGACTCTATTGTTGACAATGAAGTCCACAGACTGCGGTACCGAATTCCAGAATCCGGAGAACTGCCCCGATTGCTTGAACGAAATCAGTATCGAAAACAAACGATCGAGCTCAGCGATCGACATGTTTCCCATGTTCTCGAAGGTCATTAAGCCCTTAGCTTGGGTAGCCAAGGCCAGATCGAATAGTCCAATCGTAGGCTCGTTGATTATCCCGACCTTTCCCTTGAATCTTTCTTCGAGCAGCCATCCCCAGCTTTCAGTTTCGTAGGGAACCCCCTCCTCGACAAAATTCGTGTTATAGCCGAAGGAGTCCATGTTATGTACGTAGGGCAGGAAGCTAATAGCATCGGATTGAGCATTACTTAGGGAGCCATCTTCCTGAACGTAGAGGAGTTTGTACGGTGCATCCCCTAGCCCAATTTTGGCTTCCGGTGTAACACGACCCGTTTTAGTGAGATCGTTAATTTCGTCCCAGTTTTCTATACGGCGCCTGTCGATCCCCTGAATAGATCCGGCCTGCCATAGAATATTTAGACTGTTAGACCACTGCTCGTACAGATCGAAACTTTCAGGCTTTGTAGAGCCTTTCTGAAGTACAGCAGCACTCCCTGCGGGCTCGAATTCGATCTGAATACCCAGATCCTGCATTGCCCTCTGCCGTATTTCTTCCTGCAAGGTAACGTGAGTTCCCAACACCCTTAGGACGGGAGTCGTACGCGAGAAAACATAAGGAGCTGAACCCGCAGACAGTACCGAACCGCCCAGAGTAAGTGCGCGCTTAGTGAATTTCCTGCGAGACAAGCTGTCGATTTGCTTGTGACCATTCTTACTCATTCTGTCGTTTCCTCTTTCGGAGTCCATTGCATAGCGCTCAATCCGATACTGGGTATCGAATCAGGATAGCGTCTTGGGTAATTACGACAGCTTATTGAAATTACTGTTCCTAAATTTTGCCACGGCTTGCTCAGTCCAGGATTGCGAAATGAGCGCCAAATAGAGAACTGATCGCAAATTAAATGACACTCTAACTCTGGCAGGGCATGCAGAAGCGAATATTCGTTCGAAAGCTATTCTGGTTGGATGCTCGCACTCCTCACAGCGAGACCTGCGAGAAAGCAGATGAACTGTAGCTTCCATTCCAGTAGGTGATTGCAGGCACGAACTACAGCGCGATTAGCTCATGAGAAATATTTAGGAATTATTGTGAGCAACCGAACAGCAGGGCTACCGATCAGTCACTATTCTGAGAAGCCCAATTCCTTAAGTCGATACTTTCAACTCCGTGTGCCACAATAATCGACCGAACAAGGCCTCACTCACTATTGAAAGTTACTTATCTGGGCTCCAATCAGGAATATAAAAATGTTTATAGCCATTCTATTTCTTACTTTAACGGGAATATTCGTTCTGCAGAACATGGAAGTGGTTAGAGTAGATTTTCTAATTTGGAGTCTCGAAGCATCGAGAGTAATCATCTACCTGACTATATTCCTCATCGGCGCCTTCGTTGGTTGGCTGGGTAGGTCCCTGCGCATGCTCTAGACGAGCGAGGGCCTGCTAGATCGGCAAGTCGGGAAACTTGGAGTTGCCTCCCATGAGGAAAGACGAGCCGCAATCCACGGCATAGGTGCCGCGGAGCAGGTTTCTGCCGATCAACATTCTAAAACTCATGGAATCCCTATCGGTGAGGGTCAATTCTGCAATCAGTACGTCCCTGCCCAGCATGATGGTCGATTCGATCACATAACGCTCTTCCTTGTGGCCACCTGAATCTGAGACCTCGCGCTTATCTGAAACGGCAGCATGGCACTCGACCTCGAGATCGTTGTCATTCTGGTTCGGGTGTAGCAAGAATTTTACCCAAGGTTTGCCGGCCTTCGTGTACGGCTCAATGAAGAAGGCATGCAATGAAGAGGTCTTCGCACCCGTATCGACTTTCGCCTTGATAGGGACATCGACCAGGTCGGGTAGCTGTGTCCATTCTCTCCATCCCAAGTATTTAAGATGATTTTCATTCGTGTCTTTATCTGCATGCATTTCATTTACTTCCGATATGTCGGTTACTGTAAAACAGGCACAATTGTTAGCCGCAGGTTAACTGGAAACAGGCTCTGTTGCCAGCGCCTTTGCGCTAGCTTTCGATCAGGACTGCGTGCAGAAAATTACCAGGAAACGGGCTCTAGCGAAGCCTTCGTATCAATGGGGGTTTATGGACTAATTCTGACCACAGTCCTTGATATTTAACTCCACTTCGTTAAGATTTTGCATGCCCTTAATGCAGTAACTGGAGACTGAGGATGGATTGTCCGAAATGCGGTGGCGAGCTAGAGACCAAGAATCATGGCGAAGATATCAGCCTAAAGAGATGCCGTGTTTGCTTCGGTCTACTCGTCAGGCCATTGGTATTAGAAAAAATGCGGGAGGTATCGCTGATTGAGACCATTCTCGACATCGGCCCAAAGTCCATCGGCAAGTCATTCGACAAAGTAGATGACATCGTGTGTCCCCACTGCAATGTAGCGATGGACAAGATCGTCGACCCCGAGCAGCCACATATCTGGATGGAAGCCTGCCCCAGTTGCGATCGCATCTTTCTCGATGCGGGAGAGTTTACCGACCTGAAATACGAGACTTTTAGCGACAAGATCAAAGATCTCCTCAAAGGAAAGCGTAAGTAGCTCGTGCTTAATCTTCCCCTTCGTGTAATTCGACAGTCACCTGCTGCGAGATCGGATAGACCGCGGGGCCGAATTGATTGTAAACCGCGACATCGGCAGCATCTCGACCATAACCTATTGCCACATAGCCCGGCGTCAATTTCTCCTGCGTCGCGTCGAAGGCATACCAGCGCCCTCCAACATAGGCCTCGAACCAGGCATGCATATCCATGGGAACCAGGCCGTAGTTATAGCCCACTACAAGCCTTGCCGGAATGCTAATCGCGCGACACAGCGCGATACCTAGATGAGCCAAGTCCCGACATACTCCCGATTGCTTCTCATGGACTTTGATGGCCGAGATGGGGTTATCACTGCTTCCGGGAATGTAACTGATATGTTCCCTCAGCCATGACTCGATCGCCTCTACCTGATTCAAGCCCAACTGAAAGCCATCGGTAATTTCCACAGCCATCTGGTTAAAACTCTCAGATTCACAATATCGACTCGGCAGAAGAAAGCCCAGAACTCCGTCTGGCAGCAGATTGATGTCGACGAATGGGGCGCCGTATTCTCTTTCGATTACATCGGCAGTCATCACTACGGCGGCGGTGTGTATTGCAAATCGCCCCGGAGGCGCGACCAGTCGCTGACACAAATTGCCATAGTTGTCGGTAAACTCCACCACGGGAACACTAGGAGTAATTTTATACTCCTCGCGACTTATCCACTGTTGTGCACCGCTACGGGGACGCAACATGAGTATGAAAGGCGTCGCTACGCTGATCTCGAATTCGAAATCACAGCTCGTAGATAACCACATTATTCGAACTCCCTAATTACTAACATCGTCTGTATTTTCCATTTAATCGATCATGCTCTGATGCACCATCGCCTTGAATTTTGGGGCGATGCTGTAAGCCCCCGCAGGCTGGATTTGCAGCATTATAACGGCGCTAGTCCCAGATACGGGATCTGCCCAGGAAAACGTGCCCAGAGAACCGCTCCAGCCAAATTCGCCGTTGTTCGTACCATAGGCACTTTTATCTGCATCTACTACTACCGCCATGCCATAGCCCCAGCCTCTATCGAGCATCGGGTTGTTTGGGTTGGTACCGAACGGCATCAGTGTTGCAGGGATATGATTTTGCGTCATAGCCGCGACAGTTTCGCTCTTTAGAATTCGCTGGCCTTCGAGCTCACCACCATTAATCAATGCCTGCAGAAAGCGGAGGTAATCGGGCACAGTGCTCACGATACCGGCCGCACCCTCCAATAACGGCGGGTCTTGCGTGATAGGGATATCCATCTGAGGAAGCAAACTCAGACTTCTATCTTCAGCCGCTATGCCATAGGCTCGCGCCAACCGATCTGTTTTCTCCTCGGGCACATGAAATGCCGTGTCGCTCATCTGCAATGGCGTATAGACATACTCATCGAGGTAGTCATCAAAAGTTTGGCCAGAGACTATTTCTATAACCCGCCCTAATACGGTTATTGAAATGCTGTATACCCACTGCTCTCCAGGATCGCCAATAAGTGGAACGGCAGCTACCTTCTCGACCAACTGCTGCAGAGTATCTGCACGGGAGCGCACTTCCTGCTGCCTGTACATTGCCCCAAACCTGTGACTTAAACCAGCAGTATTCAAGAGCAGGTCCGCGATGGTCATCTCACGGCTACTGGCTCTGGTCTGAGAAAAATCGACATTCTCGGGGTCGAGGAATACCCGCATGTCGCCAAAGCTCGGAATATATTTCGATACAGGGTCGGAGAGTTTCATCTTACCCTGTTCGACTAATTGCATCGCGGCGACGGCCGTGATGGGCTTGCTCATTGAGCGTATCTGAAAAATTGAGTCAGTTAGCATCGCATTCTGCTGCTCGATGTTATTCCAGCCCATGCTCTCAAGATAGACGATCTTGCCGTGGCGAGCCACGCCCGCAACCAGGCCTGCCACTCGGCCATCCTCTACATGCTGCCGCAACATCTCATGCATCAGATTCAGCCTCGCCACCGAGAATCCAAGCTCTTGGGCATTACCTCTCTCCAGCCCGCCGGGAGGCACGGCTACTGCAGTCTTAGTCAGTAGCAATGAACAGAGGATCAGTGACACGCCTATTGTTGTTTTCATAGTCCTACCTGTGAGTTGTTCAGGAGTGATATCCATTGCAAGCCATATTGCCAGCAATGTCAAAGGCTATCCCCGTGCTCATCGATGGGATGTTCTCTATCTAACGGTGACAGCTAATTCGAATTGGGGCTAGAATGAACGAGTCTGCAAACCAAAGTGACCCTGCAAGGACAATCATTGTGAAGAATAAACATGAGAACATACTCGCAACCATCGGCAACACACCTGTAGTACGAATAAATAAACTCGCACCGGAGCATGTAAACCTATTCGTTAAGCTGGAAGCATTCAATCCAGCAGGCTCGGTAAAAGACAGGCTCGCTCTGGGCATCATCGAAGACGCCGAGGCCAGTGGCGAACTGAAACCCGGACAGACGGTAGTCGAAGCAACAAGCGGCAATACCGGTATCGGATTAGCTATGGTTTGCGCACAGAAGGGCTATCCGCTCGTTATCGTCATGGCGGAGAGTTTCAGTGTAGAGCGGCGCAAACTAATGCGCTTTCTCGGCGCCAAGGTTGTTCTTACGCCCGCCCCTTTGAAGGGCAGTGGCATGGTGGCAAAGGCTAAGGAATTAGCCGAAGCCCATGGCTGGTTTTTGACCCGCCAGTTCGATAACGAATCTAATGCTCGCATGCATGAGCGCACGACCGCTGTGGAGATTCTTCGAGACTTCGAGGGTGAGCGCCTCGACTACTGGGTGACCGGTTTCGGCACAGGCGGCACGCTCAACGGAGTCGCGAATGTGCTTAAGAAGGAAAGACCGGAAACCAAAATAATCTGCTGCGAACCCGACAATGCACAACTCCTCGGCAGCGGAGAGCCTCAACCCGACGCGCCCGCCACCGGCTTACCGCCCAGTCATCCGGCGTTCAATCCGCACCCAATGCAGGGCTGGACTCCCGATTTCATTTCCCATCTATTAGATCAGGCCGTTGGCCGCAAGCACATCGATCAACTGCTGGCGATCGCCGGGCCAGACGCTATTCGCAACTCCAGACTTCTTGCCCAGAAGGAAGGCATTTTCACTGGCATAACCGCCGGTGCCACATTTACCGGCGCATTGAAGATTGCGGAACAGGCCGAGCCTGGAAGCAATATCCTCTGCATGCTGCCGGATACGGGCGAACGCTATTTGTCGACACCTCTGTTTGAAGGCATAGATATCGAGATGAACACAGAGGAACACGAGATCGCCAATTCCACTCCAAACTATCGCTTCGAGAGTCACTGAATGTAATTGTCGATTAACCCGAAGCGCACCGAAAGAAAAGAACTAACTCCCGCAGTGTTGAAGTTGCGTTCCCCTGTGCCCACCGAAAGAGATGAAGAAAACCCCTAAGATAACCGTTAGGGCATTGCCAATATCCTGCTAGCCAAAGTCCACGGTCGATAGTTGCGGCTAGTCGGTGTCGTGCAGGCTAGTCTTGTAGGTTTCGGTTAACATCACCACGGATATCAATGACAGCAGCGAGGCTATCGCGATATATACCGAGACCCAGACGATGTCATATTCAAGCCATAGAATAGTCGCTATGGTTGGAGCGAATGCACCACCTAGAATCGCACCGATTTGGTAGCCCAGCGAAGCGCCGGAGTAGCGCACTTCGGTGCTAAAGAGCTCGGTGAAGAATGCAGCCTGTGGACCATACATCATTCCGAGGAACATCAGTCCGCCGCTTATACCCAGCACGATGAGCCAGAAATTGCCGGTATCGATCAACGGGAATAAGGCGAACGCCCAAGCTCCTGTGAGGACAGCTCCCAACATGAAAATCCCACGACGGCCATGGTTGTCTGAATAGGCGGCTGCCCAGAACTGTGTAGGTATCTGTAGCACCGATGCCAACAACACGGCGAAGAGCATCTGATCTCTGGTTAATCCAGCACCTCCCGGGTCGGTGCCATAGGCCAGCACGAAACCGATAAGAATATAGAATGTTACCTGTATCGAGAGAAATGCACCGGCGGCCAGCGCGATGCGCTTCGGATACTTAGCAAGCGCCTCCAATACCGGCGATCGTCGGATAACAATGGTCTGCGGCGACTCAGCTTGCATCTTCTTCTGGTATGCCTGCAGCTCTTTAAAGGCATCTGTATCTTCCATATGCAGCTGAACATACATGCTGATGCCAATCAGCACGACGCTGGAAATAAAGGGAATTCGCCAGCCCCACTGCATGAAGGCATCTTCGGACACCGTATAGCTGATTATCATAAATGCCACGTTGGCGAGGATGACGCCGACGGGGGCACCGGCCTGAGCATAGGCGCCGTAATAGCCGCGTTTATCCGAAGGCGCGCTCTCGGTGACTAGCAGCATGGCTCCGCCCCACTGCCCTCCAATCGCCAAGCCCTGAGTGAAACGCAGCAGGCTTAGCAGTATCGGCGCAGCTATGCCTATCGTCGCGAAGGTTGGTAGTAAGCCTATTAGTGTCGAGGCGATACCCATCATCATAAGGGCGATCACGAGGGTGCGTTTGCGGCCGACACGGTCACCGAAATGGCCGAAGAGGATGCCGCCCAGGGGACGTGCAATGAAACCAAATGCGAAGGTGCCGAAGGAAAGAATCAGGCCGATAGTGGGCGTGCTATCCGGAAAGAATGCTGCAGGAAAAACCAGAGCCGCGGCTGTGGCATAGAGAAAGAAGTCGTACCATTCTATGCTGGTTCCCGCCAACGCGGTCAATGCTACCTTGCGCATATTCGCTTCTATATGGGCTTGGTTCTCGGGATCTAGTTCGGTTGGGGAGCCTGAATCAGCGACCATGGTGCCTCCAGTAGCATTCTAATTATTATTTTCAACATTGTTTGAACCTGCCTTGCAGCATAGCAGGAAATCTTGGGGCGCCGCATTAAAATGAGGCGAAAGGCACTAAATCCAGTATGATTGCATACATGTATTATGAACTTTTCCGCCTCCTGCATTTCGCCGCCATCTTTTCACTGGCGGGCGCAATCGTTATAGAGAATATGGCAATCAACCCACAGATCAGTGGCGAGGATGCACGCAACCTGGCGAAGGTAGATGCCGTTGCCGGAATCAGTGCGGTGATGGTTCTGCTGCTGGGTCTAACACTATGGCTTTGGGTTGGAAAGCCTGCCGGGTTCTACTCGACGAACCCGATATTCCACCTCAAGCTAGGCCTGTTTGTGTTGATGCTTATTCTAGCCGTACCCACTGCGTTGTTTCTGCGGAAACACCGGAATACAGACTTAGCAAGCATCGAGGTTCCTCGACACCTAAGACTGGCACTCAAGGTTCAGTTGGCGTTGCTCGTTCTTATTCCCCTACTCGCGCTCTTGATGGCTCGGGGAATTGGTCTCAGCGCCTAGGGGCCCGATTTAACTGTATAGGGATGGACGATGCTAAAACGCGCTGCGAGAACCTCCACATTACTATTCCTGTTTCTTTGCTATGTGGCGGCCGAGGCACAGACTCTCGATAGCGAAGCCCTGCTCCGCGCGATCACCGGCCCGGATAGAGAAGTCACGGATTTCGTCCGGGATAGCACCCGAAAACCGGTGCAAGTCCTGGAGTTTCTCGGAGTGCAGCCCGGCATGACTGTCTTGGATTTGTATGCGGCCGGAGGCTACTATACTTTCATACTCTCCAAGGCCGTCGGGGACAACGGTATTGTGTACGCACAAAACACGGAGCGCGGTTTGCGCTTTGTAGAGGACCGACAGAATATTACTCAGGGCGAGGCCCTGAACGCTAAAATAGAACAAGGAAATCTTGCTAACGTCATTCAGATAGTGAGACCACTTAGCGAAATCGGATTAAGAGAGAACACCCTGGACTTCGTGATTGTTGCGCAGACTCTACACGACTACTACAACCCCAATCCAGATCGCGCACTCGAGATGCTATTGCAACTCAGGACTCTGCTGAAGCCCGGTGGCGTCCTCGGCATCACGGATCATGTTGGGCTTGCCGGCTTCGACAATCGTGACCTGCATCGCATGGAGATTCAACAGGCCATCGAACTCGCAGAAAGTGCGGGCTTCGATGTTGAATCCAGTGATCTACTCCGAGTTTCCGAGGACGATCATAGCCGCAGCATTTTCGATCCGCGGCTCAATCGCAGCACCGACCGTTTCCTCCTGAAGCTGAGCAAGCCACTCTAGAGAAGGCCAGCGCTCGAGTGAAATCCGAGCGAATGCCGTGGAGTTGCCTGCGCATTTTTGATAACCTCAGCCTGTTGCCTACGAATAATTTAGCGACATTCTTCAACTCGCGAATTCCATGAATTAGGGCTAACTTGAGAGCATAAAATGATAACAACAGCTAATTCGACTTCATCACCAAGTCCGGCCACGCCTCTACTGAGCCTGCTGGCTGCTGCGTCCTCTGTGGTCATGCTTTCCTTCCTGATGCCTGCCAACACCCTCGCACAAGAACCCAGCTACGAAGTGCCACGAACAGTTGATGGCGTACCCGATATACAGGGTATGTGGACGAGCAATACGATTACGCCCTTTAGTCGGCCCGAAGAATTTGGCGACAAGCTGGTACTGGATCGAGAAGAGGCCATGCAACTCGAGCAGGCAGTAGCGGACTACACCGCGGAGCAAGACCAGCCCAGCGACCCTGATCGGGTGCCCGAAGCGAAAGAGCGCATAGAACTCGCGGACAGCTACAATAATTTCTGGTTTGATGATGGCACTCGAGTCGCGCGCTACAACGGCGAATTTCGCAGTTCCCTGCTAGTCGACCCAGCCAATGGTCGCATGCCTGCCTACACGCCAGCCGCCGAGGAGCGTCTTCGACTT
Source organism: uncultured Gammaproteobacteria bacterium (assembly GCA_963976555.1). Classification (GTDB taxonomy): domain Bacteria; phylum Pseudomonadota; class Gammaproteobacteria; order Pseudomonadales; family Pseudohongiellaceae; genus UBA9145. Next base: position 8,727 of record CAXBLN010000050.1, on the reverse strand, counting down.
GCTGCCGAATTACGCGAAGAGCGTGGTCCTTTTGCGGGGCCGGAGAGTCGCCCATTGGCTGAACGCTGCCTCATGTCCTTCGGATCCAGCAGCGGCCCACCAATGCTGCCCATCCTCTACAATAACCACTACCAGATCGTGCAGTCGCCGGGCTATGTGATGATCCTGGTTGAGATGGTGCACGACGCGCGCATCATTCGCATCGATGCCGATCCCCTTCCCGACACGTTTCGCCCCTGGATGGGAGACTCCGTCGGCCACTGGGAAGGCGATACACTTGTGGTTGAAACCGATAAGTTTAATCCCAATCAGCGCTTTCGAAACTCCTCTGAAAAGTTTCGAATCACAGAGAGATTTACCCGCGTATCCGAGAATGTAATGAACTACAGCTTCACTGCGTCGGACCCAGACACCTTCGTTCAGTCCTTCTCGGCAGAGATGCCAATGAATCTAACCGACGACATCCTTTATGAGTATGCCTGTCACGAGGGGAACTATTCGCTACCGGGAGTGCTGGCTGGCGCACGATTCGACGAAGCCCAGTAGTAAACTTGAAACGGATTAATAAGAAGTAGGCTACATAACAGAAGAGATCTCCTATGAGCAACAAGCGATTACCGGAAATACACGAGCTCTACAGCAAGGATCCCATAGCAGCAGATCGAACTCTGTGGGGCCGCGAGAGTGACGCTTTGAGTCGACGCGGCTTCCTGAAGAAATCTGGAATCGTCGCCATGAGCACCGCACTTGGCATGACCATACCGTTTTCCCGCTTCATGCCTGCAGGACTTATTCCTGCCGCCTTCGCAGCAGAAAGCTCGTCCATGCGAATAGCGGGCAAAGACGGCCTCATCGTTCTCAACGACCGCCCTCTCAATGCAGAGACACCCGCACACCTGTTAGATGACGCCGTTACACCGAATCATCGCATGTTCGTCCGCAACAACGGCGTAGCTCCGGAAGACATCAATCCCGATACATGGGAGTTAGCTATCGGTGGCGAATCAATCGAGCGCCCTGTTACATTTTCCATTGCCGAACTTCGGCAGCGCTTCGAAACAGTCACGCTACAACTGCAATTGGAGTGCGGTGGCAACGGCCGCAGCGAGTTCGTGCCAGGCGCCAGTGGCAACCAATGGACTACCGGCGCCATAGGCTGTCCCAGCTTTACCGGCGTACGACTGCGCGACGTTCTTAACTATTGTGGCATCCTTGCTGACGCCCAGTACATCGGCTACTACGGCGCCGACACCCATCTTAGCGGAGACCCAGATCTCGACCCGATCTCTCGCGGCGTGCCCATCGAGAAAGCCCTGGAGCGAGAATCGATCATCGCCTGGGCAATGAATGGCGAAGACATACCCCTACAAAACGGTTATCCGCTGCGACTGGTTTGCGCTGGCTGGCCCGCTTCAGTCTCCGGCAAATGGTTAAACCGAATCGATATCCGCAATCAGGTACACGATGGCGAGAAGATGTCTCCCCCTTCCTATTCCGTTCCAGCCGAGCCAGTGGCGGCCGGTACACGAGTTCCGAATGAAGACATGCGCATCATCGAATCGATGCCGGTTAAATCGCTTATCACCTTTCCACAATCGGGCATTACGCAAGACATACGGGAAAGAATGACTGTTCGCGGCCACGCCTGGGCTGGGGACAATCAGGTAGCCGGCGTCTTTATCTCGATAGACTTCGGCGCCACATGGCTACCCTCGGCTCTGGCGGGTGCCGCCAACAGGCTAGCCTGGCAGAACTGGGATACTTGGGTACAGTTTCCTGAGCCTGGCTACTACGAGGTGTGGGCGCGAGCCATGGATGTCGGCGGTCGCTCGCAGCCGATGGTGGTACCGGGGTGGAATCCACGGGGCTATCTGAATAACGCCTGTCATAGGGTAGCGGTACAGGTCGTATAGATGAATAAGCTGAATCTAAGAACTTCAGGACTGACAGTAGCGACACTTACGCTGCTAATGCTTCCCCTATCACTTGGCTCGAGCGCACAGGAAAACACGGCGCCCGGAGAATTGATTCGAGAACAGGGCTGGCAACTGGTGCGCGACAACTGCACCGAGTGTCACTCTAGCCAGATCATCGTTCAGAACACTGGAAACAGAGAAGTCTGGAAGAGTCGCATCGAATGGATGCAAAGTTCACAGGGTCTTGGTGAACTGGCACCAGAGCTGGAAGAATCAATCCTCGACTACCTGGCGACCAACTACGGACAGAAGACCGCTTCGCGGCGACAGGCTCTGCCTGCTCACCTCATGCCCAACAATCCAGATTCCCAAGCGAACTAATGAGTACAGATCAACTCTCAATGTTTGAAGAAGAAAATGCCGCGGCTGAAGCGCCAGCGGCCAAGTTTAAATCGTTCAATGTTTCAATAAGCAGAACGCTTCCCGTCTCCGCCGAGAAAATATTTGATCGCTGGTTAATCCCCACTTTCGTCGGTAACTGGATGTTCGGCAATCACCTGGGCAATGAGAAGGTGATCGATCTACAGAACGAGGTGCGCCCGGGCGGCAGCTATAACTACAGGATAAAACGCAACGGAAAGGAAGTCCTGCAAGATGGCGAGTACCTGCACATAGACAGACCCAATCGTCTAAGCTTTAGCTGGCGTGAGACCGCAAAGAAGAATGCCCATAAGAGCAAGGTCAATCTGAGCCTTGACCCTCAAGAGGGCAAGACGAAGCTCAAACTAACGCTGCAGATAGACCAGACTCTTGAGCACTATGGCGACGAAATCAAGCAACAATGGTCGGAGCGACTGAAGGCCTTATCTAACCAGTTGAGTAAATAATTCAACCACTCCATAGACAGTTGAGTATTTAGTTAGTTTACGGCTACTTCGGACGATTCAATACGGTCCATTGAATCCTGATTAGAATCATTGCGCACACCTTTTAACTGCATAAGAAGCTCTCTAGCAGTTAGATATCAAGCCGGCTGACTGGCAGACAGAACTACAAATTATAGATTGAGGCGCCGAGGGGATTTCAACTCCCCACTCCCTCAAGCTCCCTTAAATATAGTGAGAATTATTCGGTGCTATGCTAATTTTCAAGCAGATTAAGGATTAGTACGCAGGAACCCATTAATCACTGAGGGCTGAAAATGATTGAGAATAGAAGAGCCACTGCTCTTACCATTTTGGTGTTGATGTATTCGCTATTACTCCCTGCATTTTCTTCTGCGGCAGATGCAGATATTTCTGCAGAACTGGAAGCGAACATTCTTCAGAGAATCGAGAACAATTATTTGGCAGGCCTCTCCATCGGCATCGTCGATGCCGAGGGTTATCGCTACTACGGTTACGGCGAGGTCGCACTCGGAGATAATACAAAGCCTGACAAAGATACTGTCTACGAAATAGGCTCCATTTCGAAAACTTTCACCGCAATCTTACTAGCGGACATGGTTCAGAAGGGTGAGTTAGATTTGAACGACCCAGTCCAGGATTTGCTGCCCGATACCGTACAAATTCCGCAGCGAAACGGAGTAGAGATAAGCTTGGCACACTTATCTACACATCACTCCTCCTTACCCAGGATGCCTGATAACTTTTCTCCGGCAAACTCCCTAAACCCCTATGCCGATTACACGGTTCAGAAGATGTATGACTTCCTATCGAGTTATACCCTAACTAAGAACATTGGCTCGCGCGGAGAATACTCCAATCTCGGCGTCGGCTTGCTCGGGCATGCGCTAGCGCTCAAAGCTGGAACAAGTTATGAGGAGTTAGTCAGTGAGCGTATTCTGCGTCCTCTATCCATGGATAGCACCGCCATTGCTTTCTCGGACTCCATGTTAGAACGTCTTGCCCCTGCATATCGCTATGATAGTGGCAGGCTGACTGAGGTTGAGAATTGGGATATACCTATCTTCGCCGGGGCCGGAGCTCTGCGCTCCACAGCCGAAGATATGCTGAAATACCTGGCAGTAAATATTGGACTACAAGACTCCGCCCTTGATTATGCTATGGATATTACTCAGCAGCCTCGAGAAAGTTTTGGTGCAGGTAATGGTAAGATTGGCCTGGGCTGGCTCATCAACGGAGAAGGTGAGAAATCCTACCACTGGCACAATGGAGGCACGGGAGGATATCGCACCTACGCTGGGTACTCGTTAACGAATAAGCGCGGCGTGGTGGTGCTGGCCAATTCAACTTCGGCCCCAGACGACATCGGTCATCATCTATTGAACGACGAATCGCCTCTGTCGAACCAAAAGCCCTATCAGGAGCGTGTCGCGATTGTCATTTCGGAGGCGGAATTACTCAATCTTGCAGGCTCCTATCAACTAGCACCTCAATTTATTATAGAGACCACAGTCGAAAACGGTCGATTCTATTTACAGGCGACTGGACAGCCCAAATTTGAAATATTTGCGGAATCACCGACAGAATTTTTCCTTATGGTGGTAGACGCACAGCTAACGTTTGACCTGGATGAGAGCGGAGCAGCAACTGGCTTAACGTTGCATCAGGGTGGGCAGAACATTCCGGGAGAGAAGATCGATTAGCATTTACAGTAGATCATGGAATACTGGCTCTGCAATCTGCTATGGGCGCAAAGATAATTAGTCGGCTTTGGAATGCAGCTGTTCAGCAAGGGCTTACTTGGTCACTAGCATTAACTCGATTCCGTAGAATCAATCAGACACTGTCATGAATCAAAGGCAATCAGGCGCTATCTAAAGGCCGCCGAATCAGAAAGTTCGTTAACTTTTAACGAGTAGCCCTTCGTAAGCTTAGGCAATTGCAAGTAGCTGAAAATCTGCTGATTTAGGGGTTCCCCCAGGAAACCGTCTAGAAGCTCTAAAAGGCAACCGGAAAGGAAAGCACAGCATCCGAATTAATGATCAATATAGAGTTTGTTTCCATTGGAGCAATGCGGGGGCAACTAACTTAGAAATAGTAGATTATCACCAGGAGTCTATTTTGTGAGCAAACTACAGCCAGTATCTCCAGGCGAATTACTAAAAGAAGAATTTTTAGATCCTATGGGCATTTCTCAGTATCGCTTGGCCAAAGAAATTGAAGTACCAGCACAGAGGAGCAATAGTATTGGGTAAACGTTCCGTGTCCGCAAATACCGATCTACGTCTTTGTAAATAGAACTACATCTGTCCCCTTTTGTGCAACTATCAATACGAAGACTGAAACATGGCTACAGAATCTGAGAACTTCGATGAGATTTGCCCCGATTGTGGAGCTTTGGTGCCTGGCGGTCGAAATGGGTGTCGGAAGCTGTTTGATGAAGTCTTGGCAAAAGAGTTCAGCGACTACAAGTATGCACGAGAACATCGTCTTACTGTGGACATCTATTCGCTCCAGCATCCCTCAGATTACATGCAATCACCAAAGTCTTATGCTGCGCATCTGACAGGTCTTTATGCTGCGATGAAGTGTGATTCTTCGCCAGCGATCAATCAGGCCATGCAACAATGGCTAAGCACCAATCCTAAGAACCTGGAGCGACCAGATGATCCGGTGCCAAGGAAACGCGGCGTCCTGACTATAGCCTACTTGCATGAAGCAGAAGGACCAGATGAACATGTTCGTCGAGTGCGGGAGTGGGCAGATTCTACTTGGGACGCTTGGCGAGATTATAGCGAGTTTGCCAAACAGTGGATTTTGGCAGCCTCCAATAGAAAATAAATCTGTCCCCTTTTTGTGCTTTTGTGTTCACAGCCACATCGGCGGTGTCAGTCCAGAGGCCTTTGAACAGGCCTCAAAATGAGGCTTGGAGTTGTCTGTGTATCGTGGGAAGTCCAAAATCTGCTATGGCGGTTTTTTGGCTCGCGAGTTGCTGAAATTTCGGTCTAAATAGCAGGCGAAAAATTAGTGCTGATGGCCACCTGCCTGTCCGGCATTCAGCGCCTGTATTAATGGATGAGATTCATTGTCTCCCATATCCACAAAGTCTATACCAAAGTACTTGGTTGAATCCCATTGAGGCCAAGGAGCGTCTTCGTTGCCGAAAAGTGACTGCAATACCATGACCTGCACGATATCTTCTGACCGGTATTCTAATCGGACCGGCAAATTGAGCGACATGATCCAATGAACAGTAACACTTAATCCTTCCAATTCACCCTCGTAAACAGTTACGTCCTGTTCCGACATAACATAATGACCAGTCACTTCTAGGGACTCTAGCGCTTTAAGATCGAAAAGCGCTCCGATCTGCTCCCACTCAGGCTCAGCCTGCTCTAATACATTAAAATCAGCAGGCAAGTATTCTATGTAAGCTTTAAAATCATGATACACCTGCAAATAAGAAACCGTGCCGACGCTGTTTCTTTCCCAAACATCGCTGATCTCGCTCCGTTCATAAGCAATAAGATCATGTTTTCGTCGCAGCACAAGTTCTTTCGGATCGCTGCGTTCACCCGTGTGTATGTCTATCCTGTAGTCCAAATAATTACCCATCAGATTGTCTTTGGATACCATTGGGCTGATCGCTAGTTGCACACTGTCCTCTGCCATGGCGTTTTCTACCAGCGCCAGTATTACTAACAATCCGTAGAATATCTTCATTGCTTTTCTTTTCCTTTCATTGATTCCATCGTCTTTCTAAGATGACGCAGGAACGCACTATTATCAGAGAAACCAGCAGCCAACAAAAACTATGAAAGCAGCGTCGAACCTATTGCCGACGCTGCCTTCTTGGCGAAGCCAATCTTACTTAGTCTTTATTCTTATTTTTATTTTTGTCTTTATCTTTATCTTTGCCCTTGCCCTTGCCCTTGCCCTTGCCGTTTCCAAAGATGACGCTTCTTAGATCAGCACTAGCCGCTTCAACCATGACGTGGTAAATAAAACTCTGCTCCATTACGCCACGTACATTCTCAGCACCCGGACCCATGGCGTAGATAGCCACGTCCTCGCCTGAGTGGGTCTCGCTACCCAGTGGCACTAGTACCTCTGGATGAAAGCCCGCAGCCTCGGTATCGACACCGGTCAAATCCACACGACCACTACCAAACGCAGGAACACTGTAGATATCATCGGCGCTATTCGATGGAGTAAGATGTCTAAATCCTCTGCCATTGGTATAACCAAGAGTCGTATAAGGCCAACCATCTAGGGCTGTAGCAGGCTCAGTGCCATCGACTGGAACGACCAGGCCAAGTATCGGATTGCCGCGTTTAGGATAACCAGCGATAGTGAACACATGGCTGTGGTCTGCAGTAACTATGATAAGCGTCTCGTCGTCAGCCTTGTCGATTGCCGTCTGCACCGCTTCTGCGAATGCGATCGTGTCATCCAATGCACGGAAAGGATTAGTTGCGTGATGCGCATGGTCAATACGGCCAGACTCAACGTGCAGGAACCACTCATCGTGCTCGTTGAGCAGATCGATAGCCTTGCCGGTCATCTCGGCAATCGATGGTTCTCCGCTGGTATCGGCAGGACGATCGTGCTCATACTCCATATGACTCTCTTCGAACAAGGCTAGCAGGTGATCAACCTCGCCGGGCTCAATATCAAGTAACTGATCTCGGTTCCAGATATATTCCGCATTATCGAAATTGGTTTCCCACATTGCGGTCAGATCCACACCATCGGTACGGTCCCCTTCTACCGCGCTGGTTGCGTCGGGGGAATTGAAAGCTCCATCTTTGGGGAGAAAGTGACGACGTCCACCGCCCATGGCTACCTCGATCCCATCTCCATAGGGAAAGTTCACCAGTTGCCATGCGATGTCTTTACAGCCATCAGCAATGGCTTCCACCGGCATATCGCTGTTGTCTTCCCAATTTCGATCTGCAGAGTGTGCATAGGTAGCAGCAGGCGTGGCATGGGTAATGCGTGCAGTGGATACCACACCAGTAGCCCACCCGGCCATTTCGGCAGATTCAAGTAAAGACGTTGTTTCATTGCCAGCGACGGTTGAACAATCTCCGCGGACTATATTTTGGTTGACGCCGATCACGCCGACATCAGTCTTGATACCGTGCACCATGGCAGTCATGGTGCCGGCGGAATCGGGCACCTGAGAATTGACATTGTAGACCTTGGAAAGAGCAACATTTGGCATCGTTTCAAAGCTAAGGTAGTTCTCCTCGCCCTGCATGCCCTTCAATTGACCGTCGCGAATCCGGGCAGCCGTTACCGTGCTCACACCCATTCCGTCACCGACGAACAGTATAATTTTCTTCGCTTTTTTCTTGCTGACGCCGTGTTGTAGTTCTACAGCTTGACCGACCCACGATTGCCCCAGAGCAGTCCATTCTTCAGCACTGTCTTGTGCAAGCACGCTGGTTATCAACGCTGTTGAAGCCAGCGCACCCATTGTTGATGTTAATATTTTCTTGAGCATTTAATTCTCCTTAGTTGATGCCATTCAGCAATGAAAGACAATGTCAGAGCTTAAGGAGAGAATATGAAACTTAGGTGAATGATTGATTACAATTCGGTGAAGTTTTTATTAAAGAAAAATTGCAGTGATGCGCAAGAAATGAAATATATTGCTGACTTTCGAGCGAAACAACTAACCACGCAAACACCTATCACATTGATAGAACATAGACTGGCTAGCAGTGACTCACCCCCCCCCCTGGATGACCTTGACCCGCTTCCATGGCATGTCCTCGAACTGCTGACAGATAACCGCTTCTATTGGGAATAGGCAAAAGAAAATAATCGTCGAGTAAGACCGCTCCTGGCACAAACTACTAGTTCGCTATAGATTGGGTGAACGGTAAAAAACGACCCAT
>CAXBLN010000049.1:0-23799 GCA_963976555.1 uncultured Gammaproteobacteria bacterium | reverse complement strand
ATCGGGTATTCAGCGGCGAGTCGTCGCCAGTCCCAAGTAGCCATCGCATCGACATCAATTCAATTAGCGCGCTGCTTACGCCGCGTGCCGCCTCTTCCCACAAGGGCAGCCATGGCCATGTCGTTATTATAGGCGGCGATTACAGCTTCGGTGGCGCGGTGATCATGGCTGCCGAGGCAGCGCTGCGCGGCGGAGCAGGATTAGTGAGTGTAATTACTCGCGCCTGCCATCGGCCCGCGCTGCTGACGCGAAGACCTGAGATCATGGTGTTAGGTACAGAAGACGAGAATGCACAGGTCGATGCGCTGATAACAAAGGCCACTGCGATTGTGATCGGCCCGGGTCTCGGTCGCAGCGTCTGGGCGCGCGGACTAATGCAGAAGGCGCTGTCCGTTCAGAGAGTATCGAATACGCCGTTGATCCTCGATGCGGATGCTCTGCACCTGTTAGCCGAAAAGTTGCGGCAGGGGTCGACAGAAGGTGGCACCGGCATAAAAAGGGACAACTGGATACTCACGCCCCATCCGGGAGAGGCAGGCGCGCTGCTCGATATCGCAACTAGCGAGATTCAAGGCGATCGCTTCTCTGCCGTACAGAAACTGCAAAGCACTTGGGGTGGAGTTTGTCTGTTAAAGGGCAGCGGCAGCCTGATCTGCAGCGCAAAGAATGGACGGCAAGAGATTTTCCTATGCAGTGAGGGCAACGCGGGTATGGCAACCGGCGGCATGGGAGATGTGCTGAGTGGACTTGTGGGTAGTCTGGTGGCGCAAGGAAACTCTCTTGAAAACAGCCTCTGTGCCTCAGTCTGTATCCACGGCGAAGCCGCCGATCTCTCCATGCAGGCCCACGGTCAGCGCGGCATGGCCGCGACGGATCTGATGCCCTATATCCGCGAGCTGGTGAATCCGGCCTGGCAATAAGTACAATCTAACGCGACTTCATGCTGTGAGTTAGCAGGGCCTGTTTGACAAACAAGCCTAATTCCGAAGAACAGAATCAGGACCCGACATCAAGCCCGCTCCAACCTTTCTCCTCAACCAATTCTCTCAACTGCGGCGGACGATAATTAGTATCTGCCTGATAGCGTGCCTTCACGCTAGGGTGTATCCGTGTTGGCTTTCCCTCGATGATCAGCGGGCGATTTAGTGGCCGCTTGAGGCGATAAACGTGGTTACGGGAATTATGAGTCTTGCCCTTACTCCCGTCTGTGAGCGCAGCCTTGATATGGGCCTCTACCTTCAGGCCTCGCGCCTCGGCCTCACTCAGCATCCACTCAAGCGGTGCGTCGGCGGCGACGAGTCTCGTGTTCTTATCCGGCTTATAGGAGCCGCCGACATCGGAGTGTACGCCCGCGAACCAGACCTGTTTTAGATTCACCTTGGGTCGAGGCGTCCACACTGTGGGTTCGAAGTCCTCGCGTTGCTCATCTATCGCTAGCGCATGGCGCGCGAAGGAGACATTTGAGCCCATCTTCGTATCGTAAAATTCATCCTTGCTCTCGAACAGGCCCATAAGGCTGAATGGAATGCCCAGTGCTCCGACCGTGTCCCACACCCCAACGAAATGAACCTTCTTGGAGGGATGGCAATGAGTCTCAAAGAATTCTTCGGCATTAGCCCCGTCGGGACGGTTCTTTTTGGAAGCGCTCTTATAGATGTCCCAAGCCTCGGAAATACGCTTTGCATCGGGCCGCATCAATATGCCGCAGTTATTTATCAAGCCGCATAGAGCCCGCACGGTATAGGCGCCACGGCTGAAGCCAAACAGAAAAATTTTGTCACCAGGGGAATAGTTCTGCACGATGTAGCGATAGCCATCCACGATATTCTTGTGAATGCCGCGCCCGGTTGCCCCTGCGCGGAAATTGTTGTGGTAGGAGCCAAGACCCCAATCGTAGAACACGTGTTGTTTCAGTCTGCCGGAAGAGGGTTCTATAGCACGAGCTAATTTCAAGACATTAGTAGGGAAGTCCTTCTCTATGTCTTCCTCGGGACGATTCCAGGTGCCGTCTGCGCAGATTATTATGTTAGCCATTGGTTATTCCAATTTGTGAAATGATTTGTTGGGTTTTATTCGTCAATGTTCTAATCAGCTAATGCGCCAATATCGAACTCAGGATCAAGTATCCTTTCCCCAGTGCCAGTAAATAGTATGTCGATTGAAATCTCTCGGCCGTCTTTCAATCTATATTTGTGCGGAACCAGTTTTGGTTCGCCAAAACTTAGCAGGGTCCAGACAGGAAGCTCTTCCACTTCGCCATATTTCTCAATAAGAAAGGCAAGCAATTGATCGTGAGTCACAATTTTACCTTGGCTCATGCTGCCGGCTCTGCCTGGGATTGTTCCAGACTAGCTAGCTTCTGCTGAACCGAGTATCGCCTGTTGTTCATCTGGTACAAGGTAAGCAGATACACAAAAACTATAACTAAACTAATGGACGTCGGGCGGTGTTCCGCAAAGACAAACCAAGCGAGCACGATCAGTATAGTTCGAAGGACGGCATGGATAATTCCAAGAGGGTGTTGAATTATCCAAGAATAGACTATCCAGTGCAGGCCTATACTAATCCCAAGACTTAGCGGCACGAACTGTGGAGCATAAAGGAACAACGGTATGTGAACAGCCCAGAGTAAGTTAACCATGAATGCACACATGCCCATTAGCTTCGCCATTGGGTTTTTGTTAGACAGTACTTCCTCGCTTCTAATTTTTCCTATGCCGATGGCTACCAGGAAGATCATTCCGGTACAGATAAACGTGGCCACGAGAGCAAAATGAAACTCCAACATTACACTTAGGATTGCCACAACCGACCAAGCTATCGCTCCCGCAATTGGCATGGACATCGAACGGTTTGAGGTCCTTTCGAAATCGACCCTTAATTCATCTAGTGTCATATACCCTCTCAGGGCCGCTAATACTAGTTATCGCAACTCGGTGTTGTCAGCTTAGCACGGGCTTCTTGTTCGACATTGGGATAACAAACCATTCTGCGACAATGAGATTGGGAACCCAGCACATCCAGGCAATCGCTTGGTAGGCGCCGACGAAATCGTAGCCAAGAATCTGACCTATCGGTAGATAGATTCTCAGGGTAACTGCAGCGAGAGTGAGCGCATAACTGCGAATCATCCAGTCCTGATGAATTCGCACATTTCCTGCGCGGATGTGTCGATAGGCCATGGATGTTGTAACGATCCAGCACACCGCCAGCATCCCGAAACCCCAGTGGCTAACGATGCCGCCAGTGGAATAGAAGGCGAGATATAGGCCTGCGCAGCCGCCCACTAAGCAGCCCACCACATAGATGCGCCCGAGCATCCTGTGAACGTGTAAGTACTTGGCTCGCAAGCGAGCATTGAATTGGAATGCGCCGACGATAATGACTATGCCGCCCACGAGGAAATGTAACAAAGTTCCAAAAGCGGAGGCTTCTGCAATCATGTCCAATACAAAACCTTGTCGAACGGCGGGCAACAAAGCGTTGCCCAGAGCGTAGAGGCCTATAGCAACGGCGAAGAAGGTCATTAAGTACCAGAACAGAGTCTTAGTCATAAAATTGTACGCCTGAGGGGTCAGCTTGTTTTGGGCCAGTATATTGTTCGCTAGCCATGAGGATCAAGTAACTACGACAGCTTTGATTCCGTAACTACACTGCTGTCATTTACTTTGATCGCCTGTATTCCGGCCTTTTGTTGTAGAACCCATGAATCTAGGAGTTTTCTGCGTGAAGTTTTGACTGTATGGTGCGCTTGAATAAAGGGATTCAATTTCTTTGGAACTTCGAGAGCGGCTGTAATTGAAATGGGAATGGGAATGGGAATGGGAAAACCAATATGATGGATTTTTGGGTGGGCAGGCTCACCGCTTATGCTTATGTATCGCTATCGATGATTTATCGATCGAGCTTATTCATCAGGCGGTCTCTTCCTGAATTCTCAATCGAAGGTTCGCAGTCAACTATTCATTTGTTCCATTGGAATCTGCTACAGTGGCATGAACTCGATTCATAACCGTTAGATCCACAACTTCCGCAGCCAGTCTTACTTTCGCGTATTCAGCTATATGAGTTTCCTTTAGCAAAGAAACAAATCTAGGAATAGATATGTACCGCGCGCGTCGGTTTCCATTTTCCGCAAAGGGTGCGAAACTCTTTGACTTACCTTCAAATAGAAACAGTTGTTAGAGCCAATACAAACATGAACAAGCCCATAGAGCCTGGAATTGCGTGCGCAAGCAACGCTGGGCACTTAAGGATGTCTTTTAATGGTGATACGAAAAAATACGGATCGAGTTCTTCTAGCTTCGATTTCACAAAGGCCCAATAGCTCCACATGTAAGCAGAAAGTGAAAACAACAATAGTTCGATGCCAAATACATCTATAAGAGCTACCAGCTCAAGTCCGATACCGAACTCTGGCCCTGCTATCGCCAGGCAAAGAAAGATAAAGGCAATTTTATGGAATCGTGTTACACGCATTTAATTTGACCTGGTCTCACCAATTTCTCCTGCAACGAAGCACGCGTTGTTTTTCAATTATTAGGAGTATTTATCTCTGAACCAGCCTGACATATTCATGATCGCTTAGCCAATTCAAGTCGATTAGTAGATCTTCAGAATCTTCGTTGTTAATCCTAAATTCAAAGAGAGTTTTTCCAGGCTCAACAATAGATCGAATTTCGCTTATTTGTGTCACGTTGGTAGAAGCATAGATCCATCGCTCTTTCTCGAACACAGGAAATTCACCACTTTGATATTCTTCGAATGACATGACATCCGGCCCATGGCTATATTGGAATATCTCAGCAGGTTTGCCAAAATTGTTGAGCAAATCTGCTCTGGATTTCATGCCCCGAAAATCATCGTGCTCAGGCAAATTCTCAGAGCAGGAACAAAGTATTGCCAGTAGAAGCAGGCTTGCACTATGTTTCACTGAGCACACCCATCATCTGAAGAAAGAGAATATCTGCTTTAGCAATTAATTGAGCGCACTAAAATGTTTCTGTGCCAAATGAGTATCTCACCGAACTCGCGGGATTTCTAGGCGTTAACGAGGCCCAAGTGCCCAGCTTCTAGGGGCGACCGAGGGAATTCAATTAGGAATAGCGACTCTCACCCTGCAGTCATTCTGCTTTATACTCACGCCCATGAAGTCAGAACATCACATAGCGCTAGAAGACGAGGAAGCCACCCTAGAATTTGGTGCCAATCTAGCAGCGGCCACATTTAGCGAGCAGGGCGGTAGCGGCGATATAGTTATTTCGGGAAAAGGAATCCCCCACGTCGGTGGCACAATCTACCTTCAAGGTGACCTCGGCGCGGGCAAGACCACCCTGAGCCGCGGATTTATGCGGGCTTTTGGCTATACCGGCGCGGTAAAAAGCCCGACCTATACCTTGGTAGAGCCCTACGAATTCGAACTCTGTAACATCTATCACTTCGATCTCTACCGCCTCGCAGACCCGGAAGAAGTGGCCTATCTGGGCACGGATGAGTATTTTGCCGCATCGAATTTGTGCCTCATCGAATGGGCCGAAAAGGGCGCGAATTGGCTACCGGCCGCGGATTTAGTGATCGAAATCGCTGACCAGGGAACGGGACGGCGTCTGACTTGTCAAAGCCTTACCGAGAAAGGAAGCATAATAGCCAAAAGATTATGGGCTTAAGGCCGTTGTAATAGACAACGTGAAGTATGTCTCAAAGAATTTGTTATGAGCACAAAACGCAGTATTAGCACCATTAGGGGCAGCAATCGCTGCCTGACTTTCCTGCTAGCAGTCTGCTCGCTGCTGGCGAGTTTTGCGCTGTGGGCAGCAGATGTGCGCGACGTGCGTCTGTGGCGCGCGCCGGATCATACGCGCCTCGTGTTCGACCTGTCCGCTGAGGTTGAGTACAGGCTCTTTACTCTCTCAAATCCTGAGCGTGTAGTCATCGATATAGAACGCTCTACTCTCGGTGGTGATCTCTCCCAATTGGACTTTGCCGATAGCCCGATCAGCGGTCTTCGCAGCGCGATGCGCGATGAGAGCACACTGCGCATGGTGATCGATCTTGGGACGAAGGTTGAGCCGCGCAGCTTTACCCTGGCGCCGAACAGCGAACAGGGAGATAGGCTTGTTGTGGATCTCTATGATGAGTCGCCATCTGCAGGCGCGTCTGTAACCACCAGCACTGTTTCCTCAAGCACTACATCAGCCCCTCGCAGCGACGAGCGTCGCGATATCATTGTTGCGATCTCAGCCGGTCACGGCGGGGAAGACCCCGGCGGCATCGGCTACGACGGCAGGCTGAAAGAAAAGAACATCACGCTAAAGATCGCTCGGGCACTCTTCGACCAGTTAGAGAGTATGCCGGGATACTCGCCTATTATGATTCGTGACGGTGACTACTATGTTGAACTGCAGCGCCGCTCTGAGATCGCGCGGGAGAAGCGTGCTGACCTGTTCGTCGCCGTACATACTGATTGGTATCGCAGCAGTCGCGCCAGCGGACTCACCATCTACGCATTATCCGGTGATCGCGCCGACCGAGAGAATTCTCGGCGCGTGGCGCAGAAGGAGAACAGCTCGGATCTGCTCGGCGGCGTCGGCGGCGACCTCAATCTCGGCTCTTGGGATGACGACGTTGCGCTCACGCTGGTCTCTCTGCAGATGGCTTGGAGTATGGAGCAGAGTCTTATCGCCGGCACTCGGGTCTTGGAATCCCTAGACGGCGTGACGCGGCTGCGTCGCGACAAGGTGCAGCAGGCTTCCCTGGAAGTTTTGAAATCGCCAGACATTCCCTCGATGCTGATCGAGACTGGCTACTTAACGAACCCCGACGAGGCGAAGCGACTCAACACCTCCGCCTTCCAGCAGAAGCTCGCCCGTGGCATCGCGCAGGGAGTAATGAACTATTTCTACGACGCGCCACCGGAGGGAACCCTTGTCGCGTGGCAGAAGGCGAACGGCATCGTTCCAGTGCCTGGTACCTATATAGTGAAACGGGACGACAGCCTGTCGGTGATCGCGCAGCGCTACGGCGTAAGCGTCGCTGAATTGAAGTCGACGAATGGGATTTCTAGCGACACTATTCGCATAGGTCAGGAGTTGACCATTCCCGGTACCGGAACTCCGGAGCAGCACACGATTCGCAGCGGCGAGACTCTCTCTGAGATTGCACAGCAGTATCGCATCAGCCTTGCGAGCCTACGCCAGGCGAACAACATCAAAAACGATCACATCATGATAGGACAGGTTCTAAAAATACCTTCCTCCTAGGTTCTCGTCTGCTCGATTCAGAGAAGGCCTCGGTCCTACTTTGCCATTGGTTGGTGCTACAATGCCTTCCTCATTCTCTTTAGTAACTGCCGTCAATGTCACGCATCAATCTTCTCAGCCAGCGCCTCGCGAATCAGATCGCCGCGGGCGAGGTCGTCGAGCGTCCTGCCTCCGTCGTTAAGGAGCTAATGGAAAACAGCCTCGATGCCGGCGCCAGTCGCCTCGAGATTGAGGTCGAGCAGGGCGGCACCAAGCTCATCAAGATCAAAGACGACGGACTTGGCATTCACAAGCAGGATCTGGAGCTGGCCCTCAGTCGCCATGCGACGAGTAAGATTTCCGACCTGGATGACCTGGAGAACATCGCCAGTC
The DNA here is from genome assembly GCA_963976555.1 of uncultured Gammaproteobacteria bacterium. GTDB lineage: Bacteria > Pseudomonadota > Gammaproteobacteria > Pseudomonadales > Pseudohongiellaceae > UBA9145. The sequence goes on along the minus strand of CAXBLN010000049.1, from coordinate 16,168 downwards.
TGGGATTCCGCGGTGAGGCGTTGGCTAGCATCAGCTCGGTCTCTCGCTTAACCATGAGCTCGAAGGCCGACGACCCTGCGGCAGCCGACGGCGATAATAGCGGCTGGAAGGTTGTGGCCCAGGGGCAGGAGATGGAGGTAGAACTCTCTCCCACTGCGCACTCCCGTGGTACCACGGTCGAAGTACGCGACCTGTTCTTCAATACGCCGGCACGCAAGAAATTCTTAAAGACAGAGAAGACCGAATATTCCCGAATTGACGAGATACTCAAGCGCATCGCCCTGAGCCGTTTCGATGTGCAGTTCTCCCTCACCCATAATCAGCGCGCCATCCATAAATTGCTACCTGCGAAGAGCGATCAGGAGAAGCAACGTCGTGTCGCCCTTGTCTGCGGTCCCGCCTTCGTCGAGAACTCCGTATTCGTTGAGATGGATGGACCAGGCCTGCGTCTATGGGGCTGGGTGAGCCTGCCTACGTTCTCGCGCTCTCAGGCTGACCTGCAATACTTCTATGTGAACGGCCGCATCATTCGCGACAAGCTGGTGACCCACGCGGTAAAACAAGCTTATCGAGATGTCCTGTTCCACGGTCGTCATCCCGCCTACGTTCTGTATCTGGAATTGGCCCCTTCCGCTGTCGACGTCAACGTGCACCCGACAAAACATGAAGTGCGATTCCGTGACAGCCGACTTGTGCACGATTTTCTCTTTAGTTCACTGCACAAGGCGCTGGCCGAACTACGGCCGTCCGATAGCCTTGCAGAGCATGGGCGTGAGCAAACTTCCCTCGGTGCGATGACTGGCGGTGCATCTGAAGGGGACGCGTCCTCCCCATATGCGCTGGGCAATATCAGCGATCAGAGTAGCCTCTCGCTAGCCGATAGACCCACCCACAATTACTCCTACAACCCAGGTTCTGGCCAGCCTAAGCCGAGTGCGATTCAGAGCCAGATTGAGAACTTTGCAAGATTAACCGCCGACGACGCCGAAGTGCCTCCGCTCGGTTATGCCATAGCACAACTGCATGGTGTTTATATACTTGCGCAAAACAAGGAAGGTCTAATCACAGTAGACATGCACGCTGCTCACGAGCGCATCACCTACGAGCGCATGAAGACGGCCTGTCAGAACGAAGAATTGAAGATGCAGCCCTTGCTCGTGCCTCTTTCTATCGCTGTGAGTCAGTCGGAGGCGGACTGCGCCGAGAACGAACAGGATGCCCTGCTGAGTATCGGCATCGAACTGGAGCGAGTCGCGGCAGAGTCAATAGTCGTCAGGCAAGTGCCTTCGATACTGCGCAACGCCAACATTGAACAGCTGGTGCGCGACGTGTTGTCCGATGTCTTGGAGTACGGCAGCAGTGAGCGCATTCAGGCGCATCAGGATGATCTACTATCAACTATGGCCTGCCACGGTTCGGTGCGGGCAAATCGGCAGCTCACCATCCCTGAGATGAATGCGTTACTAAGAGACATGGAGGCAACAGAGCGCAGTGGTCAGTGCAACCATGGCAGGCCGACCTGGGTTTATCAGAGTCTCGACGAGCTGGATAAGCTCTTTCTCCGAGGACAGTAAGCAAAGAGGCATCAAGCCCTCAGTCGCGTACAATCTCTCACCATGAATCCGTCTAACGCTAAACCCGATGTAATCTGTCTGATGGGCCCTACCGCATCAGGCAAGACTTCCCTCGCGGTCGATCTGGTGCAGCAGCACCCGTTCCAGATCGTCAGCGTGGACTCGGCACAGATCTACCAGCAGATGAACATCGGCACCGGCAAACCGGAGCAGGCAGTCCTGGATGTAGCGCCCCACAGGCTGATCGATTTCATCGATCCTGCCCTGCCCTATTCGGCCTCGCAATTTCGTCAAGATGCTTTTCGAGAAATAGACGACATTCTGGGCGTTGGCGACATTCCACTCCTAGTTGGAGGCACGATGCTGTATTTTCGCGTATTAAGAGATGGCCTGGCAGATATGCCCCATGCCAATCCCGAGGTACGCGCCGAGATAGAAGAGCTGGCAACGAGGCAGGGTTGGGCGGCAGTGCACAAGCAGCTTGCGGCGGTCGATCCCGACTCGGCGGCCAGGATTCATCCGAACGACCCTCAGCGCCTGCAGCGCGCACTGGAGGTCTATCGGGTCTCTGGCAAGACTATGACTAGTCTCCACGCCGAGCCGAAGGCGCAGCAGGAGGCGGTGCTGCCGTACAATCTGCACTTCTTTGCAATCCAACCCGAAGATCGTGGCGTATTACACGGTCAGATAGACACGCGTTTTCGGCAGATGCTGAAAGACGGGCTGGTTGAGGAAGTACAGGCTTTACGTGATCGAGGTGATCTCGGTCACCAACTTCCCTCAATAAAATCAGTAGGATACCGGCAAGTCTGGCAGTACCTGGCAGGCGAAATTGACTATGATGCTATGGTGGAAAAGAGTACCATTGCCACCAGACAACTCGCCAAGCGGCAGTTGACATGGCTGCGAAGTTGGCCAGGCCTGCATAGTTTGAGTGATTCATCGCATCAATCCGTACAATGTGTCTTGAAATACATGGATACCACCTTCATATAGGGGGTATGTATCCAGATTATTAATAGTGCAAGAAGTCCGCAGATCTTTGAGCCGTTCGGCCTTGTTTCGTTTTTAAATGGCAGATATCCGGTTTTGTAGATTGAGTATAGATAGTAAGGAGAATAAAAATGTCCAAAGGACATACGCTACAAGATCCATTTTTGAACGTGTTGCGCAAGGAGCGCATCCCGGTGTCTATTTACCTGGTGAGCGGAATTAAATTGCAGGGTCAGATCGAGTCGTTTGACCAATTTGTGATTCTGTTGAAGAACGCCGTGAGCCAGATGGTTTACAAGCATGCGATCTCGACTGTTGTGCCTGCCCGCATGGTGAAGGTACCGATGCAAAATCCTGGCGAAGCGACAGAAGATGAAGCTAACGAGCCCGGTAATACGGTTTAGATTAAACTCCTAGTGAGGTAACTGATTGTTTTTTGACAGGCCCGATTCTGGTGAAGTCTGTATCCTTGTTCATCTTATTATAGATTCAGAGAGTGAACGAGAGGACCCAGCCGAATTCGAAGAATTGGCGATTTCCGCCGGCGCCCAGCCGGTGGACTTCATCACAGGCTCTCGAAAGCAACCTTCACCTAATCTATTCATAGGCACCGGCAAGCTTGAAGAGATTCAAGCTGCCGTGCACGCCCACAAAGCCCAGCTCGTTCTATTCAATCACGCACTCTCTCCCAGTCAGGAGCGTAACCTCGAGGCCGAACTCAAGTGCCGGGTACTTGATCGCACCGGCCTGATTCTCGATATCTTCGCGCAGCGTGCGCGCAGCCACGAGGGAAAGTTGCAGGTCGAACTGGCACAGCTGCAACACCTCAGCACACGCTTGAAACGCGGGTGGACCCACCTGGATAGACAGAAAGGTGGTATAGGCATGCGCGGTGCAGGTGAGAAGCAATTGGAGCTCGACCAACGCATGATAGGGCAGCGCATCAAGGCCATTAATAAGGGCCTTGAAAAAGTGCGCGGCCAGCGCGATCAGGGTCGTCGCGCCAGACGTCGAGCAGAGGTAGCAACTCTCTCTTTGGTGGGTTATACCAATGCAGGCAAGTCTTCGCTATTCAATCGAGTGACCGAGGCACATACCTATGCGGCGGACAAATTGTTCGCCACACTGGATTCGACGCTGCGCCGTATCAACCTAAAGAATTACGGGCCGGCGATTGTCGCCGATACTGTCGGCTTCATCAGTCATCTACCGCATCAACTCGTAGAGGCCTTCCGGGCGACTCTTGAGGAGACTGCTCAGGCGGACCTCCTCCTTCATATCGTGGATGCGGCGAACGAATTTCATCCGGAACACATTTTAGAGGTAGATAAGGTGCTAGCCGAGATTGGCGCGAAGTCGGTGCCGCAGCTCCTCGTGTTCAATAAGATTGATCTACTACCCGACGTCGAGCCGCACATTCAGCGTGACGAGAAGGGCAAACCTCTGAAGGTTTGGATGTCCGCGAAAACCGGCGCTGGTGCCGACCTGTTGCTGAGTGCCATGAGTGAGCTGCTGGCGGGCAGCATGGCCATCGAGACTCTCAGGCTGTCACCGCAGCGGGCAAAATTACGCAGTCAGCTCTATGAGAGTGGGTTTATCGAGGAAGAGCACATCGACGAGGCCGGCTTCTATGAATTGCGGGTGAAACTGCCGCGTTTGGAACTCGATCGCATCCTCGTGCACAGCGGCACAGAAATTATTAAGCAAAGTATTGCAGTGAGTGAGCAGAACAGATGGGTGTCCGAGGAAGCGGCGAAGATCGCCTGATTCCAGCGGATCACCATTTGAAAGTGCAAATCACTGTGTAAATGAACAATTATTAGCTAAAATCGACCTTCTGCGTCTTTAAGAATGTTATGGAGAAGCCAATGGCTTGGAATGAACCTGGAAACAACGGAAACGGAAACGACAAAGACCCATGGGGTGGCGGTCGTAAGGGCGGCGACCAGGGGCCTCCCGATATCGATGAGGTTGTGCGCAACCTAACGAAAAAATTTAATAGCCTGTTCGGCGGAGGAGGCAGCGGTTCTAACTCGACTGGCTCGTCCTCCTCTGGCGGTGGCGGCCTGTCCGCTGGCCTGATTGCTGGGCTTGCAGCCGTCGTGGCGGTGGTCTGGGCGTTTATGGGCTTCTATATCGTAGACGAAGCGGAGCGTGGTGTTGTCTTGCGATTTGGCCGGGTCCTCGATCTGACCGTACAGCCAGGCTTGCATTGGAACCCGCCGCTAGTCGATGAAGTCAGCCTCGTTAACGTTTCCGAGCTAAACGCAAAGACCTATGAGAATAGAGCGATGCTGACTACCGATGAAAACATCATCGATATCGCGGTCACTGTGCAGTATCTCATTCAGGATCCAGTGAAATATGTGATTGCAGTGCAGGATCCGGAACTTAGCCTCGACAATGCCTCCGAGTCTGCGATTCGACACGTAGTCGGTGGCAATTTCATGGATCAGATTCTGACCACCGGGCGCGATCGTATCGCAGCCGATGTGCAGGAGCGTCTGCAAAACTACATGAACGTCTACAATACTGGCATTTTCGTCAGTCAGGTGAACGTAGTCGATGCGCAGCCACCTGATGCGGTTCGACCAGCCTTCGATGACGTGATCCGCGCCAGAGAGGACGAACAGCGTGTACAAAATCAGGCACAGCAATACTCGAACCAGATAATTCCTGAGGCACGCGGTGAAGCTCAGCGACGAATCGAGGCTGCGAACGCCTATAAAGGTGAAGTCGTCGCGGAAGCGACGGGTGATGCCTCACGCTTCGATCAGTTATTGACCGAATATGTGAAGTCTCCCGAAGTGACTCGGCAGCGACTCTATATCGAATCCATTGAAGACGTGATGACTGCCAGTAGCAAGATAATGGTGGATGTCGAGGGCGGCAACAATATGTTGTTCCTTCCTCTGGACAAGCTCATGGAGCAAAGCACGACCAGCTTCAATGCTAACAATAGCTCATCCGATCTAAGAAATTTGGCGGATCAGTTGGCACCATTTCTACCGTCACCTAACAACTCGAACAGCGTGGATCGATCGCGACTGCCGTCAAACAATCGAGGTATACGACCATGAAAAATTTTATAGCAGTAGGTATCCTTTTTCTGATCGTCGTAGTCGCCGGCAACTCTCTCTTCGTAGTTAAGGAGACCGAGCGCGCAGTGATGCTTCAGTTCGGTGAGTTAGTGCAGGATTCAATCGATCCCGGTCTTCATGTGAAGATTCCCTGGGTAAATACGGTTCGCAAGTTCGACGCACGAATCCTTACTGAGGATGCGCCCAGACGTCGCTTCCTCACGCTGGAACAGAAGGCGCTGGAAGTCGACTCCTATGCGAAGTGGCGTATCGTCGATGTAGGTCAGTTCTATGTTTCAACTCGCGGTAATACAACCACCGCCGGTAGCCTCCTCGCCGAGCGTATCAACGACGGTCTTCGTGACCAGATCGGTAACCGTACACTGGCCGAGGTTGTCGCGGGCGAGAGAGATCAGTTGATGTTGGCTCTAACCGCCGATCTCAATCAGACTACGGCGGCAGATTTAGGCATCGAGATTATCGATGTGCGGGTAAAGCGTATCGACTTGCCAGAAGATGTTCGTTCATCGGTTTACGAGCGTATGATCACTGAGCGTAACAGAGAGGCGCAGGAGCTACGTTCCTTCGGTGAAGAGCTAGCTATTGGTATTCGCGCCGACGCCGATCGTCAGGCGACGATATTTCGCGCCGAGGCCTATCGTGACGCAGAGCGCATACGCGGCGAAGGCGATGCGACGGCGACAGCAATCTACGCCGAGGCCTACAACAAAGACCCTGAGTTCTATGCTTTCACTCGTAGCCTGAATTCGTACAGAGACACGTTTAGCTCGAAAAGCGATGTGTTATTGCTCGATCCAAACAGCGATTATTTCAAGTATCTGAAGAACGGGATCTCACAGTAAGTTTCACTGAATCCGTGAAATACTAAAAAATAAGGTAAGGTAATAACCCTAAACCTGAATCGCATTCAGCGATTCAGGTTTACTTTTTTGTTCTGCGCTTAAAGGCATGCAGGTGAACGAGGCAATACGATGTGGCACGAGTTGGCCGTAGCATTTTGTCTAATGCTTGTAATAGAGGGAATCATTCCCTTCATCAGTCCGGGTAGGTGGCGCAAGATGTTGCTGGTGTTGGATCAGATAGATGACAACACTATGCGCATGATGGGTTTGGGAAGCATGCTAATTGGCACGGTCATGCTCCTGATTATTAATTAGATCGCTGTATTTTTGACGATTGGATGAGTGAAAGCTAAATAGACATGACTTCTGCAAAACGCTGGTTACTTCCCGATGGTGTCGAGGAAATTCTCCCCTTAGAGGCGAGCAAGTTAGAATACTTGCGCCGTCAGCTATTGGATCTGTATGAGTCCTGGGGCTATCAGTTAGTTATTACTCCACTCATCGAATATCTGGATTCTCTGCTCGTCGGTTCATCTCATGACTTGGATCTTCACACCTTCAAGATCACAGACCAACTTAGCGGCCGCATGATGGGTATCCGTGCTGATATCACGCCTCAGGCCGCACGCATTGATGCGCATTGCATGAACCGAGGCGGCCCTGTGCGCTTGTGCTATGCCGACAACGTGTTACACACTAAACCACGCGGACTGCTCGCTTCGCGGGTGCCTATTCGAGTAGGCGCAGAGCTCTACGGGCACGCTGGAGTCGATTGCGACATCGAACTCATTTGCCTGATGTACGCGACGCTCAAGGCCGCGGCTATAGAAGACATATCGATCGTGCTTGGTCATGTGGGGATCTTTCGCGCGCTCGTCAAAGAGGCAGCCATAGATGCCGAGACTGAATCGACACTATTCGATGCCGTGCAGCGCAAAGCCTATGACGAGATTGATGCAGTATTGGATGTCGCGGTTAAAGACAAGGCTCTACATTCAATGCTGAGACAACTCACGCGATTGAGCGGCGATGAGGCGACACTGCAGGAAGCTCTCGCCGTCTTCGAGGATGCGCCGAAATCGGTGAAGAAAGTATTATTGGAACTGGTGCTTATTGTGGAGGGCGTTAAAGAACGCCATCCCGAGATCACGCTATGTTTCGACCTGTGCGAGTTACGTGGCTATGAATATCACACTGGCATCGTATTCGCGGCCTATACACCGAGCTATGGGCGAGCAGTGGCACAGGGTGGGCGCTATGATGATATTGGCGAAGTATTTGGCCGTTCACGTCCAGCCTCCGGCTTCGACAGCGATCTGAAGACCCTCGCCAGACTCAGCAGCAAGACCTTCACTTCGAGGAAGGCGATAATTGCACCGAGCGGATCCGACTCGGAACTGTTGGATGCGATAGCGGCGCTGCGCGCTGCTGGCGAAATTGTCATTACTAACTTGCTAGAAGATGGGCTAGACGCGGAAGACCTGGATGATCTGAATTGCGATCGCGAGTTAACGCTTCGTGATGAAGAGTGGGTAGTCGAAAAATTAACCTAATTTTGTTTCAAAAAGAGATCGAGTGGGAACGATGGCGAAATCAGTAGTAGTACTTGGCACGCAGTGGGGCGATGAGGGTAAGGGAAAGATAGTCGATCTCTTAACCGATCAAGCTACGGTAGCGGTTCGTTTTCAGGGAGGCCATAACGCAGGTCATACGCTGGTAATTAACGGTAAGAAGACAGTGCTGCATCTATTGCCATCCGGCATTCTGCGCGGCAATGTCGACTGTGTTATCGGTAACGGCGTAGTGCTGAGCCTTGAAGCCCTCATGAATGAAATCGAAGGTCTCGAGGGCACTGGAATCGAAGTGCGAGACCGTTTGAAGGTCAGTGGTGCTTGCCCGCTAATCCTACCTTCTCACATTGCGCTGGATCAGGCGCGCGAGATCAAACAAGGCAGTGCCAAGATTGGTACGACTGGGAGGGGAATCGGCCCCGCCTACGAAGATAAAGTCGCTAGACGCGGTATTCGTCTAGCCGGCATTCTCAACGAGGAACACTTCGCCGCTAAGCTCGCCGAACTGATGGAATACCACAATTTTATGCTGAGGAGCTACTACGAAGTCGAGACGGTGGATTACGAAAAGACGCTGGAGCAGTACCTAAAGCTAGCGGAGCAGATTCGACCCATGGTGGCAGACACGATCGATATCCTGCATAACCACCGCAAGGCTGGGGATAACATTCTATTCGAGGGCGCTCAGGGTTCGCTTCTGGACATCGACCACGGTACTTACCCTTTCGTCACTTCCTCCAATACTACGGCAGGTGGAGCGGCAACCGGTAGCGGCTTCGGGCCTCTGTATCTCGATTATGTGCTGGGAATTACCAAGGCCTACACAACGCGCGTAGGCTCAGGGCCTTTTCCCACAGAGCTATTCGATGACATTGGTAAGCATCTAGCTACGGTAGGCCATGAGAAGGGCGCAACAACCGGTCGCGACAGGCGCTGCGGATGGTTCGATGCCTGCGCCGTTAAACTCGCGATGCGAATCAATAGCGTATCGGGCATCTGCCTGACCAAATTAGATGTGTTAGATGGTTTGGAGACGATCAAGGTCTGTACGGGCTACACCGGTCTGGGTGACAACACGTCGAGCAGTCTGATGGATATCGAGAGTTACAAGATCCTGGAGCCGATCTACGAAGAACTGCCAGGCTGGAAAGAGTCGACCGTAGGCGCGAAGAGTCTGGACGAACTTCCGCAAAACGCACGGGACTATATTCAGTTTCTGGAAAAAACAGTAGAGGTGCCAGTTGACATTATTTCTACAGGACCGGATCGCGAAGAGACGATTATCCTGCGTCATCCCTTCGGCAGCTAGCCGCTAATCGCGGCTTCCTTCCAGTGGCCATAGACACGCCGCGCCAATCGCGCCGCTTGCATCACCAAATTTCGGTGCAGAGAGTTTAGTGAGCATGTTGTCCGTAAACACATGCTCGCGCATCTGCTGAGGAACCTGTGTATACAGCTGTTCAATATTCGACAAACCACCCCCCAACACAATCATATCCGGGTCTATCAGGTTCACCACCGTGGATAGGCATCGCGCTAACTGTTTGCAATAGATCTGAAGAGTATCCAGGGCGCTGGCGTCGCCGCCATCTGCTAAGCCCGCTATTTCCGTGGCCTTCAGCTCGATCCCAGTTCGTTCCAGGTGAGTCTGTTTTATACCACGACCCGATAGAACGGTTTCGTTGCAGTTCTGTCTCCCGCAATAACACTGGCGATCCAATCCCATTAGTTCGCGTACAGATATAGGAATGCAGCTATGCCCCCACTCGCCTGCAATCCTATTCGGGCCCGTGTGCAAGCGCTTATCGACGACGATACCACCGCCCGTACCTGTGCCGAGAATGACGCCAAACACGGTTCTCGCTGACATCCCTGCACCGTAGCAGGCCTCGGATAAGGCGAAACAGTTAGCATCGTTCTCAACGCGTACCTCATGGCCTAGTCGTTTCTCGATGTCGGCCTTCAGCGGCTCGCCATTTAGACAGATCGAGTTGCAGTTCTTCATTAGCTCTACGTTGTCTTCGTTAGCAGGTGATAAAGCGCCAGGAGTCCCAATACCAATGGAAGAGTGTTGGGCACCGGATTTTTTCTGTAGCAGCTGCGCCAGACCGCACAGTGCCTCAACAGTATCCGAGTAGTTACCCCCGGGTGTGTCTATCCGGATTTTCTCCGCTACATCACCCGTGGCAGAGAGGAGTATCCCTTCGATTTTAGTTCCGCCCAAGTCGATTCCGATTCTCATTTCGTACATTTACCTTAATCTTTTACTCTGTGTCACTGCCACTTCGGCACTTTTCAATTTCGCCTTGCATAGTACTACAAACCCTCTAAAATCGGCGATCCGCTTGCAATTTGTCTGCTCAAAAATCGACAGACAATTTGTCTATAGATAGTAGCAATAGTTAGATCAAGGTTAGACCGCAAACCCGATGACCCGAGCCAGGTACCAACAAGTATCGTTGCAAGATACGCCGTACTATCACTGTATCTCCCGCTGTGTTCGTCGTGCCTACCTCTGCGGCGACGACCCCGTCACTGGAAGGAACTTCGATCACCGCAAACAGTGGCTGGTCGCTCGCATCAAAACCCTGGCCGCGCAATTCTCAATCGATATATGCGCCTATGCCATCATGAGCAATCACTATCATCTAGTGTTGTTTGTGAACGAGCAGCAAGCGAAAGAGTGGAACGATGCCGAAGTGATCAGTCGTTGGACGGCACTCTTTCCTCGCAACGCAGCATTGGTGAAAACGCTGGAGAAGAACAAATCCAATAAGGCGGCTGCGAGGCGGCTACAGCAACAGCTCGCGCTATGGCGTGAGCGGCTAATGGATATCAGCTGGTTCATGCGTTGTGTGAACGAGACCGTCGCGCGACAGGCGAATAGGGAAGACGAATGCAGTGGTCGTTTCTGGGAAGGACGCTTCAAGAGTCAAGCATTGCTAGACGAAAAAGCTCTGGTCACCTGTATGGCTTACGTCGATTTGAACCCCATTCGCGCTGGCGTGACGGATTCACTTGAGAGTAGCGACTTCACTTCAATTCAGGAACGGCTTATACATCACGCCAAGAAGGTGAAGAACCGAAGCTATCGCCAACATCGGCTGCTAACAAGACGCAATACCAAGCATATGGTAGGCCGCCAACCAGGAGGCAAGCAGGCGCAGCTGCGTCAGATGTCGGAAATAGAAGGTATAGCGCATCATCCACTGCCGATCACAACCCAGAGTTATTTCGACCTGTTAGAGACGACCTGTAAGGCACTGCACCCTGAAGAGTATTCGGCCCACAGGATCACCGACACTCTAGACGAGAAGAACAGACTACTTTCTGACCTCGGAATTTGCGCCGAATCCTGGCTCAAGAGCGTCACTTCGTTTCACCGCTACTATTCTGTGGCGGCCGGAACGGAATCCTCGCTGACGCAATTTCACGAAAGTAGAATAAAATCCGGTGTCAGCCTCAAACACCCGCACAAATGGATAAGGGGCGTGAATTCATCCCGGTCCCTTTACGGGTAACATTCAGGACCGAGCTCTACAGCCTTCCTCGAAGTTTCCTAAACGACTGCATAGCTGTGCCAAAGCGGGTGCTAGTCACGCCTATCTGCCCAAGTAGTGAATTCCGCCTCGGAATTTCCAATCACCCAGTTAAATCTTTGCTCCAAATTTCAAAACTCGTCTGTTTCGCATGATCGATTGCTTCATTTATAGAATTATAAATATAATTGGGTGTCCTTATTTATTAAATTGGATGTCCCTTTATTGTGAATGCCTGTGTTGAGCACTAGCGCGCTAAGTTATGGAAATTATTGGAATTATTTGGCTGCGGTTGCAGTGACACAGGGATAAGGGGGCAGATGTATTATTTATTTTTGAGGGTAGAAAATACATTCTTAAGCGCTTGAAAGCACTAGATATTGTTTGACAGTGGCCGACATACACTATATGTTGCGCTCCATAGAAGCAGCTAATTAATTGCTTTTTCGAAGCGAGAACTGTGTTTCGAAAGTCGGGTTCGCGGCAAGCTATCCGGCAATTTAGTTGGCAATTGAAGTAATAAGAACAAATAACCGGCACGCAGCGCTCTCGAAACCCGCACACAGCTGCTTATTTTATATAGACCGGCAATGGACGTTGGACGCAATAGCTGGAGTTACAGTGCATGAACAAATCTGCTGAAGCAGCAATAGAAAAGCCAATTTCCGACGCGATTGCGGATGCAATCGAAGAAGCGAAAGCGGACAGCGATATGAGTTTCCTCAAGAAGCAGAAAGAGGCCGAAATCAGAATGCGCCTCGATCAGTTCGCCAAAGAGCTTGCTCAGGTAAAGCAGCAACGAGATCAGCATTAGCTGCTCAGCCGCAAGAGCCTGACAAACACACCTTATTATCCCCTCTTCAGTGACAGTCCCTAATCAAACAGGGCATGCGCGTCATATTGCCGCGGTATCGATTCTGTGGATGAATTTGCCTGACTTAGGCGCTACAATCTCGGCCCAACGAAGTCACACAGTAGCTCTCCCAAAACCATAGCCGTGTCCCTCAGGCAGTGGACACATCAGAAGGGTTCTCAACATGCTTGCTAACAGGAACATAAGATCGCTTTTCGGGTTGTTTTTCATCGTCGCAAGCCTGGCCGGCTGTGCCGCTAGCACGGACTCCTCGCCATTCCTGAGAGCCGAGCCGGCAGCAGATTCTGTGTTGAATCGTGCGCCACGAAACCTGCGGCTATTCTTCAGTGCGTTGCCGGATGTGCCTAGCAGCAGCCTGAGCCTTAGTGGACCAGGTGGAAACTACGATCTTAGGGGCTTTCATACAATGGGTGCCGACGACCTCATGATCGAAATCACCAATCCGTCTATTCCCGACGGGGACTACGTGGTGACCTGGTCAGCAGTCGTGGGTGAAGATCCAACCGTCTACGAGGGTTCTTACGGCTTTACTGTAGTAAGCAATCGCTAGGGGTAGAAACACGAAGTATCTAGCGGGTCTATATCATAGCCGCGAATAAAGGTATGATCAGCACTCCTTGAGTTAGATCAAAGCTCGCCCATTTAGTGCACGTATAATCTGCCTCCGATGAAGGGCGAGCTGCAGTTCGGATCCAACTCGCAACGACGGGTCCGGGAAGTGAGCACGGAACACAAGTTTCCAATTACCAACTATAAAAGAGAGTTGGTCTGAACTTCGTACAGGGAGTATTTCGGGCATGGGGCCTATGAGTACAAATATCTATTCTTATCTGCTCTTTAAATCGCTCTATCAACCGATAGAGTCATTTCGGCAGCTATCCGAGGCAGATCCTTCACCGCTGGGCGTATTGTTTCGCTATTCACTCTGGCTGCTTGTTTTGCCTCCCGTCTTCTCATTAATCGGCGCGTCAAATTTTGGTTGGCGACTCGGCGCCGCCGAACCCTTGATGCTTTCCAATCGGGCCCTGCTGTTGGTGAGCGCGGGCTATTTCGTGGTGCTTGTTTTTGGCCTGCTCAGTACCGCGCTGATCAGTCGCTGGATGGCGGCTACCTATGGTGCGAGTACCTCCTTGGGTAGACACGTGGCATTGATCACCATCGTCGGTGAACCGCTTGCAGTCGGCAGTCTCGCGCATCTGTTCCCAGATGTGTTCGTCAACATCTTGATCATAATACCTACCATGATCTGGAGCATGTTTCTGCTGTACAAGGGCATTCCCATCGCGCTGGGAATCACATCGGAGAAGGGCATGCTGATGGCATCTTCCCTTGTAGGATGGCTATTGGTTGCTGCGGTAAGCCTGTTGGGATTGAGCATGATGCTATGGACACTAGGTGTCGGGCCTCTGCTTGGTGTGTAGTGAATGAGAAGTCTTTGAGTGAAACGCAGTGCAATACAACCGTTTGGAAGAAAGTGAATGAGCGACGACAATAGCAATCTGTATCATGACCCGGTCGTGCTTAGACTGATTCAGTTTTCCCTTTTCTGGGCAATAGTGGCAATGGCGGCGGGTGTCTATATCTCGGCCGAGCTGCTATGGCCTACTATAGACTTCGGTCAATTCTGGCTTAGTTTCGGTCGCCTGCGCCCCTTGCACACCAACGGCATTATTTTCGGCTTCGGCGTCTCTGCCTTGATGGCCACGGCATTCTATAGCGTGCAGCGAACTTCACACGTGCCACTCTTCGCTCCCAGGCTCGCTTGGTTCTGCTGTTACGCCTGGCAACTTATTGTGCTCCTGGGCGGTCTATCTCTGCTGGCAGGCTGGACCAGCTCGAAGGAGTACGCCGAACTCGAATGGCCATTCGATATCGCCATCGCAATAGTCTGGGTCAGCTTCGGAGTAGTCTTCTTCGGTACCATCGCGAACCGTAAGATCCGACCCATCTATATCTCCAATTGGTTCTACGGCGCGCTCATCATCGTCATAGCGATGCTGCACATCGTTAACAGCCTCGCCATTCCCGTAACTATCGGCAAGTCCTACTCGCTATTCGCCGGTGCGCAGGATGCGGTGGTGCAGTGGTGGTATGGACACAACGCCGTGGGCTTCCTGCTAACCGGTGGATTCCTCGGCATGATGTACTACTTTTTGCCGAAGCACGCAGGGCGTCCGATCTGGAGCTACCGCCTCTCCGTTGTCGCTTTCTGGGCGTTCACCTACAGTTACATCTGGGCAGGCCCGCATCACTTACACTATAGCTCGGTACCCGAATGGGTGCTGTCCCTAGCCATGGCGATGAGTGTGATTCTTCTGGCTCCTTCGTGGGCGACGATGATCAACGGCATCATGACCGTTAGCTCCGCATCGGAGAAGTTGAAGACAGATCCCGCGCTCAAGTTTATCGTTCTATCACTAGCATTCTATGGTCTTGCGACCTTCGAAGGCCCGATGATGTCTTTTCCCAGCGTAAACGTGGTCAGCCACTTTACCGACTGGACTATCGGTCATGTGCATTCGGGCGCACTGGGCTGGAACGCGATGATCACCTACGGCACGTTTTACTATATGGTGCCGCGTCTCGTGGGCGGCGAACTGTACAGCGTGCGCCTGGCTAATATTCACTTCTGGATGGCTCTGGCTGGCACGATGCTCTACGTCATGGCCATGTGGGGAGCGGGAGTCTCGCAAGGCTTGTTGTGGCTGAGCGTGGACGAGATCGGCGAGCTCAGCTTCAGCTTCAAGGACATCATGTCGAGCATGGCGCCGTTCTATGGTCTGCGCCTGATAGCCGGAATGATCTTTCTCGGCGGCACCATGATAATGGCCTTTAATTTGTACAAGACGGTGGCTGGCAAGTCTACGGTCAAGGCTCACGCGCCGGCAGTTGACCCGGCATTCGGAGTAGTCTCATGAGCGCACTCTCTCTACACAAGAAGATCGAGGAAAACACCGGGCTTTTGATTTTCGGCATTCTGCTAGTCTCCTCTATCGGGGGCTTGGTGCAGATACTGCCGGTCTTGAACCAGGAGAGCCTGAGCACGGCGACCGAGCTAACGAAGCCTTACGGTGCAGTCGAACTCACTGGCCGAGACATCTATATACGAGAAGGCTGCAGCGTCTGTCATTCGCAGCAGGTTCGCCCGTTGATCGCCGAGGTGGAGCGCTACGGTGCTTATTCGCGAGCGGGGGAATTTGTCTATGATCGCCCCTTCCTCTGGGGATCCAAGCGGACGGGGCCAGACCTGCATCGTGTCGGCGGAAAGTTCTCCGACGACTGGCACCGAGTTCATCTAATCGATCCGAGAGTCGTGGTTGAGCAAAGCATTATGCCCGGCTACCCATGGTTAGCGAAACGCGATGCCATACAAGCCGGCAAGGCCAGCTTGAAAATGCAGGCACTTAAACGGCTGGGACATCCCTATACAGACGAAGAGATCGCCGCCGCCGATGCACAGTTGGAAGGATTGAAAGAGATCGATGCATTGATCGCCTACCTGCAGATGCTCGGCACTGGTCTGGACGAGGATATATCAATATGACGATGTTTATTTTCTTTGGCGACATGGTCGTCATGGCATTCATGATCGGCTTGGCAGTCTGGTTTACCTACAAAGGCAACGACGCCGAGATCGATGAAGTTGCGCGCATTCCCTTAGAGGACGAAAACTA
>CAXBLN010000048.1:0-23827 GCA_963976555.1 uncultured Gammaproteobacteria bacterium | reverse complement strand
GTCAGTCGGCTTTCGATTAGCAGAGTCCTCGATCTTGCCTTCGCCCAACTCGGAGATAGAGCTCGTGAGTGGCGAAGGCATCATGGACGGAACCCTGCTCGCAAGCCGGTTCCTTTAGCTGCTCTTCTTCGCGTTAGCCAAAACCACTACATCGTCATCGTTGGCAGGTGCTTCTTCTTCCGAATTAGCAGCCTCTTTCCCAAGATCTCCGCCTAGCAGTTGCGCGCGAATCTGTAATTCAATCTCTTCGGCGATATGCGGATTCTCTTCCAGATAAAGACCGGCATTCTTCTTGCCCTGGCCTATCTTCTCGCCGTTATAGGCGTACCAGGCTCCGGATTTTTCTATCAGCCCCTGCTTGACGCCAAGGTCGATAACTTCCCCCAGATGGTAAATGCCTTTGCCATACATGATTTGAAACTCCGCCTGTCTGAACGGCGGCGCCACCTTGTTCTTTACAACCTTCACTCGCGTCTCGTTGCCGACAACCTCGTCACCGTCCTTAATGGAACCAATACGGCGAATGTCCAGTCTCACAGAGGAGTAGAACTTCAGTGCGTTACCACCGGTAGTCGTTTCGGGAGAACCGAACATGACACCGATTTTCATGCGAATCTGGTTAATGAAGATGACGAGTGTGTTTGAGTTTTTAATGTTGCCCGTCATCTTTCTCAGGGCCTGTGACATCAGTCGAGCCTGAAGCCCCATGTGGCTATCGCCCATGTCGCCTTCGATCTCAGCCTTCGGAGTCAGCGCTGCAACGGAGTCGATAACCACTACATCCAATGCCCCGGAGCGTACTACCATGTCGCAGATTTCCAATGCCTGCTCACCGGTGTCCGGCTGGCTCACCAGCAGGTTGTCGACATCGACACCCAGATTGCCTGCATAGATCGGATCGAGTGCATGCTCTGCATCGATGAAGGCACAGCTTCCGCCTGCCCTCTGGGCCTCGGCAATAACCTGTAAGGTCAAGGTTGTTTTGCCGGAAGACTCCGGCCCGTAAATCTCGACGACTCTACCTCGTGGCAGACCGCCTATACCCAAAGCCACATCCAGACCAAGCGAGCCAGTAGATATAGCCGGTATCGGTTCACGGTCGGTATCTCCGAGCCGCATCATGGAGCCCTTGCCAAACTGTCTTTCGATTTGCGTTAGCGCTGCGGCGAGTGCCTTTTCTTTATTGCCGTTATCTTCAATCATCTTAATTTCCTTGTGTTTAAATTCACAACTGAAGCCTGGTTCCATGAGTAAAGCAGTTGTCGGGTTGCCCCTTATACCCAGTTTCCTGAGTTCTAAATAGTAGCCTGTCCCCAGCTACTTGCTAAATTTCCTACATTTTTTTCTACAGCCTTTCCTCGGCTGTTTCCCTAACCATCTCGCAATAGCTGAGTTGCATGAGCTTCTCGGCCAGACGCTCACTGTCTATGCTTCTGCCTATGTTTCTGCCGATGCTTCTATCCATGCCTCTTACTAACTGGTGGCTCGAACTCGAAGTCACTCCCGTGACCATCGATGGACTCACAGTGGGTAACCTCGAGTTCAGCCATAAATCGTATAAGTCTGTACCTGGAGTCCCTGTTGCAGGAGCTCTGTTAGATAATTTTCTCGTCACGCTGTATCGATTGCTTTGCATTACTCTTGCCTGCCTGAAGTTCTCTATCGATTAATCCGTCTCTTTACCCCGTATGCGGCCTTGTTCTCTAGCCTGCACCGGTTTATCCAAACTACTGTATATACGAACAGTGCAAATTTAAACAAATTATTACTGTATATACAACCAGTATATTGGCAAAAGTCGCGTTTCCTTTAATTGTTTTTCACAGGAGCAGCTATTCGAGTTTATAGTCACTGGCATGGTCGAAAAGTGATCACGGGGTCCGCTAATCGATTAGTAGCAGACAACCTTCCAGCGCCGCGCGCACAGTCGCCTCCCTAACCGCTGCGCGATCGCCGCTAAATTGAAAGCAACGGGCCAGGCACTTGTCTTCCCACTGCCAGGCGATCCACACGGTGCCGACAGGTTTCTCCTGAGTGCCGCCGTCAGGTCCGGCGATGCCACTCACGGCAACGGACAGATTAGCGCGGCTATTCGCAATAGCACCCATGGTCATAGCGAGTACGGTGGCTTCGCTCACGGCACCCGGACCCTCGGAATCGAAGAGTATGGCGGGCACATTCAGCAGGCGCTGCTTCGCCTCGTTAGAATAGGTGACGAAGCCACTGTCGAACCATGCGGAGCTA
Source organism: uncultured Gammaproteobacteria bacterium (assembly GCA_963976555.1). Classification (GTDB taxonomy): domain Bacteria; phylum Pseudomonadota; class Gammaproteobacteria; order Pseudomonadales; family Pseudohongiellaceae; genus UBA9145. The sequence continues at coordinate 21,583 of CAXBLN010000048.1, read as the reverse complement.
CCGGCAAGCTCCGTGAGCGCATGGGCGATGCCGCCGCCAGTGCAGGATTCGGCGGTAGAGATAATCAATTTTTTGGCGAGGAGTCTGTCGGCGAGTTGTTGAACGAGGTCGAAGGTTGAGCTAGCAGGGGTATCTGTCATAGGCTCATGTTAGCCGCTTCAATGCTCGAAGTGAACCACGATCAACTGCCTCAATGAAGCCGCGAATATTGACAGCCTTAATCGCCCGCGGACGACCATTTAGCTGTGCCCCCGCTTAACTAAACCGTGTAGAATTCTGTCTCATAACAACGCAGATATTCTTCACACCTCATTCAAAAAACTCAGCAGTTAGCCCATTGACCAACACGCAGACACACACTCCCATGATGCAGCATCAAAAGCGTGGCGTTCTTAATCAATGAGTTAGGAAAGGAAATAACAGTTTAGTTACAGGAAACGGCGGGGAATGTTGCGCGTAAGGGCTTGTTAAAACTACTGTATGTATTGACAGTATAGCGTAGAACTGCTACCCTCGGTGCGTTTCAAAAACAAAGGCAAACGAAACAGGATTTGCACCGAGGGTAGCAGTTCTACGCCATCGGCTTTTTTTCGTTTGCTCATCTTCTTAACACGCTTCATTTCTAGTCTCCTGACTGAGTTAATCGTAGCCCTGATTATACTCCATTTCGTCAGTGAAAACAGCAACTTAACCGTAAATCATACTGTAGAGATACGCCAAGAATCTGTCGTGGTCGAGGTGTATCAGATTACTGTTGGTGATGGGTCAACTGGTACAATTCAGCTGTAGCGCAGTATGTCGGCTGTTTCCGATTTAGTCTTTCGCATCGGGATCGGGTCGCTTCTTTTCAAGTTGTTGCAGTTTCTTTATCACTGACTTGAGATGGCTGTAAGGGATAACAACTATTGCATCATCTTCTCCCATGGAGTCCGCCTGCCTGATAACAACATTAGCTTTGGGGTTGTAGTAGATTGCGATTTCTTCTACCTGTTCTACGACAACATCGTCTTCTTCATAATCAGACACGGACTACTCCTTTCGTTTATTTTTTGCCGATGACTATTCTAATCATTTTTCTTGAGGTAAGGGAGTGATTCTCTGTCAACTGAGCGAAAATCTGCTAATTTAAAATTACGGCTTTGGTAGCCCATTCAAGCCCCTCTTCCAGACTTGTTAAAGCTAGCGATTTTTCTCGACTAGCTGGACAGTTCTCTAATGACGCTCTCACAGTTTTAAACTGTTTGCGGATATGGTTGATTGATTCAAGTTGTTCTTCAGTCGGAATTAGATAGTCGAAGCGATCAGGCACAGGTGACATATTTTGTATTGATTTATATTTTACCCAGTTGACAGAGCAACGCTCTCCCTCATTTAATCTACCACCCCACACCAATCCGTCCACCCCTTCCCTGTGGATAAAAAATTAATAACATTTTAATAACTATTTAATTACAGAAATCGTGTTTGTGAGTGCTGTTTCCCTTATCATACGTGCCCATAGCGAAACCCAAGCGCATGATAATCAAAGTTAATTTTTAGATGAATCAAACGGTTACACATACCCCCATGATGCAGCAGTTTCTGCGCATCAAGGCTCAACATCAAGACAGCTTGTTGTTCTACCGCATGGGCGACTTCTATGAGCTATTCTTCGAAGACGCGAAGACCGCCGCGACACTACTCGATATCACGCTCACGGCGCGTGGCAAGTCCGGTGGCGAACCAATCCCTATGTGCGGCATCCCCTATCATGCAGCAGACCGCTATCTGGCTAAGCTAGTCGCGGCCGGCGTCTCCGTCGCAATCTGCGAACAGATAGGCGACCCTGCTACCAGCAAGGGGCCAGTCGAACGACAGGTCGTGAGAATCATCACGCCCGGCACCGTAAGCGATGAAGCGCTGCTCGATGAACGGCGCGACAACTGTCTGCTGGCAATCAGCGCGACGGCGAATGCGGCGGGCAGCAAGAAGATCTACGGCATCGCCTTCATGAACATCTCAAGCGGACGGTTCGTATTAAGTGAACTGTTGGGTCTAGACGCATTGACCGCAGAGATTGGCCGTATTCAGCCGGCGGAAATTCTCTTCCAGGAAGATTTAGGCGAAGTTGAGGCTGCACTGAAGCATCCTGCCAAACGCAGACGCCCAGTGTGGGAGTTCGAACTGGAAAATGCGAACCGAATACTCACCGAGCATTTCAACACCCGCGACCTCGCAGCCTTCGACTGCCAAGACCTGAGCGCCGCGCTGCAAGCGGCAGGCTGTCTCATTCAATATGCGCGAGAGACACAGAAATCAGACTTGCCCCATATTCAGGGTATACAGGTTGAACGGCAGGAAGACAGCGTCATCCTCGATGCCGCAAGCCGCCGCAACCTGGAACTGGATATCAATCTAGCGGGAGGCAAAGACAACACCCTGCTTTCGGTGATTGACCGCACGGCAACATCGATGGGCAGCCGCTTACTCTCGCGCTGGATTAATCGCCCACTCAGGGATCGCAGGCAATTAGAACGCAGACAGGAGGTAGTCGCGGCATTAATAGCCGACTTCCGTTTCGAGACGCTGCACGAAGTATTAAAAAACATAGGAGACCTGGAGCGCATCATCGCAAGGCTGGGGCTGCGCTCTGCACGACCAAGGGATCTGGCTAAGCTGCGCGATGGACTTAATCAACTGCCCGAACTACAGCAACAGCTAGCATTGATGCCATCGACCTGCGTCGAAGATATCGCAAAGCGCATCGGCGAATTTCCACAGCAAGGCGAATTGTTACTACGTGCGCTGGAGGAAAATCCGCCGGTAGTCATTCGCGAGGGCGGCGTCATCGCAAGCGGCTTCGATGCCGAACTGGATGAACTGCGCAATCTGAGTAGTAATGCAGGGCAATATTTAGTCGACCTGGAGCAGCGCGAGAAAGAGCGCACGGGGATCGCCACTCTCAAGGTTGGTTACAACCGCGTACATGGCTATTACATCGAGATCAGCAAGGGGCAGGCCGGCACAGAGTTGCCCGCTGAATACGTTCGCCGGCAGACACTGAAGAATGCCGAACGTTTCATCACTCCGGAGCTGAAGGAATTCGAAGACAAGGTGCTCAGCGCTCGCAGCAAATCGCTGAGCCGAGAGAAGGCCCTGTACGACTCGCTGCTTGAAGAACTCGCCACCGAGCTCACCCGTCTGATCAGCAGCGCGGAGGCTATAGCCGAGCTAGACGTGCTCAATTGCTTCGCCGAGCGCGCCGTAAATCTCGAATTCTGCGAGCCCCAGCTCAGTGATGAGCCAGGCATAACTATTGATGGCGGACGCCATCCGGTTGTCGAGAGAGTCAGCAACGAGAGCTTTGTGGCCAACGATCTGTGCCTGAACCAGCAACAGAAAATGCTCATTATTACCGGCCCCAATATGGGCGGTAAATCTACCTATATGAGACAGACGGCGCTCATCGTCTTGCTTGCTCTGTGCGGCAGCCACGTACCAGCTGCGGCGGTTAAGCTCGGACCCATCGATAGAATCTTCACCCGCATCGGTTCCTCCGACGACCTCGCCGGCGGCCGTTCGACATTCATGGTGGAGATGACCGAGACCGCCAACATCTTGCACAACGCTACCGAGAATAGCCTGGTGCTGATGGACGAGATAGGCAGAGGTACCAGCACCTTCGATGGCCTCTCCCTGGCCTGGGCTGCCTCTGTCTATATCGCAGAGCAGGTGAAGGCCTACACGCTGTTTGCCACTCACTATTTCGAGCTCACGAGCCTTCCGGACACCTTCGATGCCATCGTCAACGTGCATCTGGATGCGATCGAGCACGACAACGGCATCGTCTTCCTGCATTCGGTAAAGTCCGGCCCCGCCAATCAGAGCTACGGACTGCAGGTAGCCCAACTCGCCGGTATTCCCCGCGCGGTAATAGACAAGGCACACGAGAAGCTTAAGCAACTGGAGAGCGATTCTCCTGCGGAAAAGACCAGCGCAGCCTCCCCTACTTCCTCCTCCACGAGGAGCTCTGCAAGCTCAGACGCTCCGCTGCAGAGTGAGCTGTTCGCTACTTCACCTCATCCCGCCGTGGACTTTCTGCAGCGCCTGGAGGTTGATGACATCACGGCGAAGGAGGCTCTGAAGATCCTCTACGAGCTCAAACAGAAGGCACAAAGCTGAAACAACCGCTCGCGTAATAAATGCTCTAGGGAGATGGGAAACTGCCGAAAATAACTGATAGAATGCACGCCGCGAAGCCCTACCGTTGGCCACTAGGCGCCGCTAGGCTCAGGGTTAGAAAGAGTGACAAGATTAGCACTAGATTAGAAAGCTTGGAGACAACATGACGTTCATAGTAGGTGATAACTGTATACGCTGTAAGCACACAGACTGTGTGGAAGTATGCCCGGTAGACTGTTTCTACGAAGGACCTAATTTTCTCGTGATCCATCCCGATGAGTGTATAGACTGCGCGCTCTGCGAGCCAGAATGCCCCGTTGATGCGATCTACGCAGAGGACGAGCTACCCGAAGATCAGCAGGGATTCCTCGCCCTGAATGCCGAACTGGCTGAAGTATGGCCTAACATCACCGAGAAGAAAGACGCCCTGCCAGACGCAGAGGAATGGACAGACAAGAAAGACAAGCTTAAGTACCTGGAGCGCTAGCCCCGGAAACCCTTTCCGGACTCTCCCGATAGAAACCCACCGCGGGTTTCTATCGACTCGGCAAGACTCTGGAAGGGTCTACCGAATCTCCCGCTTCACGAATCTCAAAGTGCAGCATCGCAACACCCGCAGAATTCTCACCGACCTCGGCAATTTTCTCGCCAGCGCGCACTCGGCTACCCTCGGCCACTAGCATGCGAGAATTGTGTGCATAGGCACTCAGATAGCGGTCGTTATGACGAATGATAATGAGATCACCCGAGCCCTGAATGCCTCGGCCCGAATAGACTACATCGCCATCGCCGGCAGCCAGAACCGGGTCGCCCACGTTGCCTGCAATATCCAGCCCCTTATTCACGCCAGACTGAAAGCCACGGAGCAGACGGCCCTGATGCGGCCACTGCCAGGACACAACCTGCGGCGTGCGCGAGACAGGCTGGCGTAACACTGAACCGGATACCGGGCTACCCGCTCGGGCTCTGGCCACAGAGTTATCGCCCACAGCCGTACCCAGAGTCGAAGTCGAAACCGCGGACCCATTGCGTGCCACAGTGTTGATATCCAGATTGATTACCTGGTCTACAAAAATCGTATACGGCGGATTCAGTCCGTTGGCAATCGCGAGACTGCGAAAGTCCAGATCGTGTTGGAAGGCGATAGAGAATAGAGTATCGCCAGAGCGCACTCGATGGGTGCTTTGTGTAGATCGGTTTTGAATCGGTCGCGACTGGCTAGCAGTCTGCCTCTCACGCGAAGTGGTGACCGCTGCGGATCTATTCCCAGCTGTGCTCGAGGACACGGCAACAGCTTGCGAGTTTTCGACACGCAGGCTGCTATCCGGCGTAGTGCTGTCCACGATAATGGGTGCAGAGATACGCTGGTGCTCCCCCTGTTCCAGTATCGGCGCCTGATAGCCACTACCGCAGGCACTCAGCAGCAAGGCGCTGGCAATGACCAAGCCGATGGGGATTCTGACTATTTGGCGAAAATTAGACTTCATCTTAGCTCGAAGTTTCCTCAGCGTTTCCTGCAAACATCATCTGCATGAATACAACAACGGCAACACCTGCAACAAGGGTCGCCAGCGCAGGCAGGAACATGGGGTAGCCAGCGCCCTGCTGCCAGGGCCAGAGTGCAGACAGCGACCCTAGCAACATACCCGTTATGAAAGCATAGCTCAGCTGATGATGCGTGCGTAGCAGCCACGACAACAGTCGAGAAAACGCGATCAGACCTAGCGCGCAACCCAGCATGAACGCAGCAATATAAGGTAAGTCGAAACTGAGCAGCGCATTAAGAATAAATTCATAGACGCCCAGCAGAAGCAGAATAAACGCTCCAGAAAGTCCGGGCAGGATCATCGCACTAATCGCGATAGCACCGCTTAGAAAGACGTAGGACAGCGATAGTTCGGCGGAGCGTGGACTTATGAAGGCGATCGATATTGCCAGCAACAAACCTAAAAACAACGCGAAAAGGTTCTGCCAGGCAGCGATGGAAAACTCGTTCTTCAGCAGCCAGCTTGACGCAAGCACCATGCCGATAAAAAAGGTCATTAGCGGAGCGAAGTAATTTTCAAGAAGGAATAGCACAGTGCTCGCGGAAATTAATAATCCCGAGAGAATGCCTATGGCGAGTATGAGTAGAAACGTTCCATTGATGTGCAGCCACAGAGCTTTGAATTGCCCACCGAAAAACAGCGCACACGCGGTAAGGTCCACGGCGCGAATAGAAAAAACGAGCTGATCGTAAATTTTAGTGATGACGGCGATAGTGCCACCGGAAATGCCGGGCACGGAATCACCTAAGCCCATAGCAACGCCTTTTAGGTACAGCATCAACTTGGCGCGGGGAGTTCCCAGTGCGGTGGTAGCTCTGTGCAACTGTGTGCTTGATTTATCAGACATGTTCAAGCCATCGGATATCGAATAGACGAATTTAGACTGGGAGCTCAGTGCTGCAGCTGTCCCACTAAAAGCGGAACGAAGCGCACCGCCTCCAGCACTTCGGCAGTAAAATCTTTGCCGTGGCGCGTAATCAGCTGTAATTCCTGCTGGTTGTCGCCACCCACCGGGATCACCAGGCGCCCGCCTTCGTTGAGCTGTTCGAATAGCTCGCGCGGAATCTGCTGTGGAGCCGCCGTAGTGATGATCGCGTCATAGGGCCCGTTGTTCACCCAGCCCGCGCTACCATCGCCGTGCCGAAAATTAATGTTGCGTAGCTTGAGCAGTTTTAGGTTCTTCTTCGCGCGGTCGAGTAGCGGCTTAATGCGCTCCACTGTGTAAACGGTCTTCGCCAGCTGCGCCATCACTGCAGTCTGATAACCACAGCCGGTACCGATCTCCAGCACAGATTCCAGCGGCCCACTCTTCAGCAGTGCCTCGGTCATCTTCGCTACCACATAGGGCTGCGAGATCGTCTGGTTATGCCCGATCGGCAGGGCCACATCTTCATAGGCTCTGTGGGAGAGCGCCTCGTCGAGAAATATATGACGCGGAGTGGAGCGGATAATATCCAATACCTCCATGCTGCTTATTCCCTGGTCGATCAGTCTCCCCAACAGTCTCTCCCGCGTGCGTTGAGACGTCATCCCTATGCCACTAAAATTCGGCTTACCACTTCCTAAACTGCTCAAATCAAATTTCCTGTGTGATCGGATCTCGTGATTTTACTGCCCGTGTTCTCGAGTAACACAAAGCTCCCGCAACAAACTCGTGGCGTAGACTCCCTTAGCCAGGGAAAAGTCCAAGGAGAGATTCCCTGCCCCTGAAGTCGACTTCCCGCCGCTATCCCCGCTCTCCAACCACTGCCACCGCAGATCGATGGGCCGAAACCTGAGCGGCCTGCGCGCCGCCTTGACGCCAAAATGTTTCAGGCCCGCCAGCAGCGTAGGGAATTGTTCGCATACTGCATCTTCAATATCGGCAGCTTTGCCGTAGCTTACATATTTATCTTTAGAATCTATCTCACCCGGCAGGGGCCCAGTGATATGAATATCGAAATCGGTCAGGCGCTGCTGCAGGGATTCATCCCATTCGGCCGCACTTGCCAGAGCGAAGCAACGCTCTGTCCCATCGAGATTCAATACGTCGCCTTCGACATATTTATCCCAGCTGCCTAGCACTAGCCTTCGTGAGAGCAGCTGGTTGAATAGGTACGAACGCGCCGCCGAAAACAACATACCGCGCTTAAAACGCTGTTTCACAATCGGAGTTGCGCGGTTATCCGCTACTCCCGTCGCGCCTGGGTCTAGCTCGACGCTCATCCAGGCCTGCACTTGATGCAGGTTGCTCAAGTCCCTGCCGAAGCGCTGAGTCCCAAAGTAATTCGGTACGCCATGGCTCACGATCTGGTGCAGTCTTTCCTCGAATTCGCCGCGGTCACCCTCACAATTGCGTAGCAGAATTTTGAAATGGTTGCTGCGATGGCTGCCTATTTTGAGCTTGCGAGAATTTCTCTCGCTCGCGACGATCTGCACAGAGTCATTCTCGAATGCAGACAACTGCTCTGCCCTGTTCTGGGGTAGTTTTAGGCTAAACCACTGACGCGTCTCAGCGCGGCGGTCCTTCATGCCCGAATAGCCGATTGCCGACTTCGGGACGCCACTGACTTCACTGAGCTTCTTCGCGACTTCTATGGTAGAAAGATCGGTCTTCTCGATACGCAGATAGAGATGCTCACCCTTCCCCGTGAGCTTGAAACCAAGCTGCTCATCGACCTGAAAATCTTCGAATTCCTGTTTGAGTGTAGCTGCCAACTGCGGTGCGCCATTCGCGAATGCCAGGCTCTCGACACTATCGAAGCTCACGGCTACGGAACCACCAGATTGAGTCGATGAGTTATCAGGCATGGCCGGCCAGCAGCACCACCGCTGTGCAGGCAATACCTTCTTTTCTGCCGATGGCTCCCAGGCCTTCAGTGGTTGTAGCCTTTAGATTCACTTGCTGCTCCGGCAACTCCAATAACTTGGCGAGGCTCGATTTCATATTGATACGATGAGGACTTAGTTTCGGCACTTCGGCTACGACTGTAATATCCACATTGATTAAATAGAGTTGGCGCGCATCCATCATGTCCAATACCTGCTGCAACAGCTCACTGCTAGCGCTACCAGCAAACTTTGCATCGGTGTCCGGGAAATGGTGGCCTATGTCGCCTTCGCCGAGCGCACCCAGTATGGCATCGCAGATCGCGTGCAGGATGACATCGCCGTCGGAGTGAGCGAGGAGGCTCAGCTTATCGGGCAGCTCTACGCCAGCGAGGATAAGGGGTTTGTCTTGTGCATACTCGCTATCGAATTTATGCACATCGTAGCCGTGGCCGATTCGCATGCTATTGGTATTCATCGCTTTGCGCCTTGATTTATAGACTCTTTCGATTCTGCTGCCTGCGACTCCAATATCTGAGCCGCCAGAACCAGGTCCGCCTCATGGGTGATCTTGATATTGTCTTTGTTTCCCGCAACCATCATAGGTCGATGTCCTGCCGATTCCATGGCAGCGGCCTCATCTGTGACCTGCTCGCCGCTAATCACGATGCCCTGTATCGCCTCCAACAGCAGGCCGAATCGAAACATCTGCGGCGTAAGCGCGTTCCAATAGGACTCCCTATCAACGGTCTCCAACACGGCCGAGCTAGCATCCACTCTCTTTAGAGTATTGTCGACAGGAGAGCCTAACAGCCCGCCTATGGCGTGAGAAGTCATACCCTGAATCAGCCTATCGACGTCTTCGGTTCGGACACAGGGGCGGACAGCATCGTGCACAAGAACCCAATCATCACTCTTAGCATATGCTCCCAATGCGGTCAGGCCGTTCAGCACAGATTGATAACGCTCTTCGCCACCACTCACCGGCAGTAGTCGTTGACTGAGACTGGGCTCGATCGACTCGGCGAGCTCAGGCCAATGAGAATCCTCAGGATGGATGACGACCGCGATTTTTTGAATACTGTCCACTGCACCCAATCGCCGCAAAGAATGCAGCAGCACGGGTACATCAGCGATTGTGAGATACTGCTTTGGGATTGTCGATCCCATGCGACGACCAATGCCTGCGGCCGGCAAGACAGCCCAAATTGTCATAGTCATTTCTTCTAGAATATGGAGGCAGCGGCCGAGGCTCGGCTATTTATCAGCAGGCACGAGCAGATAGAACGTCTCGCCCTTCTCTATCATGCCGAGCTCTGATCGCGCTCTCTCTTCGACCGCTTCGAGGCCGTTCTTAAGATCAAGCACTTCTATCTCGACCAGCCTATTACGCCGCTCAAGCCCTTCGTTGTTCGAGCGTTGCGCCTCGAGCTCCTGCTCCAGCATATTCAACGTGCGCACGCTGTCTTCACCCAGCCAGAGCTGGTATTGCAGCACGAGAAATGCAAACCCAAGAAAGCCAAATAGTATTTTCATAAGCCTATCTGCCAGGCTGGCTCACTAATTGAGCGAGCCTGGCGTTAACCTGCCCTACCTTCGAATGGCATTCGCAGGCAGTGAACTCAGCCTGTGAATTTGGAAAATTCTTTTATGCCGTTGAATAACGAGCTACTACCCAGCTCCTCTTCGATTCTCAGCAATCGATTGTACTTCGCCACCCGATCCGAACGACACAGGGAACCCGTCTTGATCTGTCCTGCAGCCGTAGCGACGGCAAGATCGGCTATCGTAGTGTCCTCGGTCTCTCCGGAGCGGTGAGAAATCACCGCGGTGAAATCTGCCGCCTTCGCCATATTGATCGCAGCGAGGGTCTCGGTGAGTGAGCCTATCTGGTTAAACTTGATCAGTATGGAGTTTGCGATGTTCTCGTCGATACCACGCTGAAGAATTTTAGTGTTGGTAACGAACAAATCATCGCCTACTAACTGAACTTTATCGCCTATCTGGGCAGATAATTTAGCCCAGCCCTCCCAGTCGCTCTCATCCATGCCGTCTTCTATAGACAATATAGGGTAATTTTCAGACAAACCCTGCAGATAATCCGCGAATTGACCGGAATCGAAGCTCTTATTCTCGCCCTTGAGCACGTATTTGCCGTCTACATAGAACTCCGAGGCTGCGCAGTCTAGCGCCAGGTGAATGTCGCCTCCTGGCCTAAACCCTGCTATTTCAATGGCTTGCAGTATAGAGTCCAGAGCCGCCGCATTGGAAGGCAGGTTCGGTGCGAAACCACCCTCGTCTCCCACCGCCGTGCTCGAGCCCTGCTTACTCAACACGGACTTCAGCGCGTGAAATATCTCGGCACCGTAGCGCAAGGCTTCACCGAAGCTGGGCGCACCCGTGGGCTGAACCATAAACTCTTGAATATCAACGTTATTATCGGCATGTTCGCCGCCATTCACGATATTCATCATCGGCACCGGCAGCGAATACACCCCCGGAGTACCATTCAACTGGGCAATGTGCGCGTAGAGGGGCAGACCTGAGTCTGTGGCAGCAGCCTTGGCGGTCGCCAGTGAGACCGCCAGAATCGCGTTCGCACCAAGCTTCGATTTGTTTTCCGTGCCATCCAAATCCAGCATCACGCTATCGATGGCCTTCTGATCCGCCGCATCGTGCCCTAGCAGAGCTTGTCGAATATCAATATTCACGTTCTGAACGGCCTTTAACACGCCTTTACCCAAGTAGCGGGATGGGTCTTTGTCTCTGAGTTCCAGCGCCTCGCGAGATCCGGTGGACGCGCCGGAGGGTGCACAGGCCGAGCCGATAACACCGCTCTCCAATTCGACATCCGCTTCGATTGTCGGGTTTCCGCGTGAATCAAGCACTTCTCGCGCTCTAATATTTTTAATGGCAGTCATTTCAATACCTTATTTCTATTACTTAATTTAAAACTTTAATTATTTAACACTCTGTTTCACGCCGTATCCAGCTGCGGCATCGACTTTATCAGCTCGTCGAGGTCGCGCATCTGCTGCAAAAAGGGACGAATACTGTCCAGACGCAGCGCACAGGGACCATCGCAGAGCGCCTTGTCTGGGTCTGGATGTGCCTCGATAAACAGCCCCGCGATACCCTGCGAGAGGCCGGCTCGCGAAAGTGCCGTTACATCCCCACGGCGCCCATCGGCCGCGTTGGCGAGACCGCCGGGTTTCTGCAGGGCATGAGTTGCATCGAACATGAGCGGGCTACCGAATTGCTTCATCACGGAGAACCCCAACATATCCACCACGAGATTATTGTAGCCGAAGCTACTGCCCCGCTCGCAAAGGATCAGGCGCTCGTTGCCAGCCGATTCGAACTTCTGGAGAATATGGCCCATCTCTTGTGGCGCAAGGAACTGAGCCTTCTTGATGTTGATGATGGCACCGCTGCTTGCCATTGCAACGACCAGATCCGTCTGCCTCGACAAGAATGCAGGTAATTGCAGGATATCTGCGATCTCAGCGACAGGCGAAACCTGCGCTATTTCATGCACATCAGTAATAATGGGAACGGAGAATTGCTCTTTGATTTCGGCGAGTATCTTCAGGCCCTCATCCAGCCCCGGCCCACGATAGGAATCTTTCGAAGAGCGATTCGCCTTGTCGAATGAGGCCTTAAATACATAGGGGATACCCAGCTCGGCAGTGACGCTGGCGAACTGTTCAGCCACAGTCATTGCCAAATCTCTGGACTCCAACACATTCATACCCGCGAATAATACGAAGGGCTGATCGTTGGCAATGGTGAAATTCCCAAGCTTAATTTGCTTCGCTGTCATAACTCGCTATTCGGCCCTTTTTCCAACCGCTCAGGCGGATGTATTGTTCACTGCTAGCTTCGGTGAACCCACCACGGCCTCCGACTGCTTCGCGTGATGCGCTATAGCAGCCTCGATGAAACCGGTGAACAGTGGATGGCCGTATCGCGGCGTGGAGGTAAACTCTGGATGGAATTGGCATCCGACAAACCAGGGATGATCGGGTATCTCGACAACTTCCACGAGCATGCCATCGACGGACTTACCAACGAGTTTCATACCTGCCTCGGTGAGCACGTCGATGTAGTCATTGTTGAATTCGTAGCGATGACGATGACGTTCGATAATCTCTTCCTTGCCGTAGCAGGCAAAGGTTGTGGAATCCTTATCTAAAATACATTTCTGAGCGCCTAGACGCATCGTCCCGCCAAGGTCGGAATCTTCGTCGCGGAATTCTGTTACACCCGCCCGTGTCGTCCACTCGCTGATGAGAGCGATGACCGGATTATCACAAGCCGGTGAGAATTCGGAGCTGTGTGCATCTTTAACGCCAGCAACATTACGAGCGAATTCGATAACCGCGGCCTGCAGGCCGAGGCAGATCCCGAGATAGGGAATCTTGTTCTCGCGTGCGTATTGGACGGTCATGATCTTGCCTTCAACACCGCGCTCACCGAAGCCTCCGGGCACCAGAATCGCGTCCTGATTTGCCAACACTTCGACACCCTTGTCGATAACGTCGGCGGAATCTATGTAGGTGATATTTACTTTGGTTCTGGTTTGAATGCCCGCGTGCACGATCGCTTCGTTCAGCGACTTATAGGCATCCAACAATTCCATGTACTTGCCGACCATGGCCAGATTCACTTCCCGCTCCGGGTTCAGGCTGGCTTCAACCACTCGATCCCATTCCGACAGGTCAGCAGGCGGGCAATCCAGGTTAAACTTTCTTATAACAATCTCATCGAGTTTAGCCTTACCCAAAATGGAAGGTATTCGATAGATTGAGTCGGTATCGGGCAAGGAGACAACCGCCTCCAACTCAACGTTGGTGAACAACGCGATCTTCTGCCGCGCGGACTCGTCGATCTCTACATCGGAACGACAGACTAATATGTCCGGCTGGATACCGATGGACCGCAATTCTTTGACGGAGTGCTGCGTGGGCTTGGTCTTCGTCTCGCCTGCAGTGGCGATATAGGGGACAAGCGTGAGATGTACAAACAGTGCGGCGCTAGCACCAAGCTCTACGCGCAGTTGCCTCACGGCCTCCAGAAATGGCTGTGACTCGATGTCTCCCACTGTACCGCCGATCTCGACGAGTGCCACATCGGCATCGCCGGCGCCAGCAATCACGCGTCGCTTTATCTCGTCGGTAATGTGGGGGATGACCTGAATCGTCGCGCCCAGGTAGTCGCCTCTGCGTTCGCGCTTGAGAACCTCTTCGTACACCTTGCCGGTGGTAAAGTTATTCTTTTGCAACATAGTGGTGCGACTGAATCGCTCGTAGTGACCTAAGTCCAGATCACTTTCCGCGCCGTCTTCGGTAACGTAGACTTCGCCGTGCTGAAACGGACTCATAGTGCCAGGATCCACATTGATGTAGGGATCTAGCTTTAACATGGTGACGTTTAGACCGCGTGCTTCGAGAATTGCCGCGAGAGATGCTGAAGTAATGCCTTTGCCTAGTGAAGAAACTACTCCACCGGTAATGAAGATATAACGCGTCATGCTAGCCCCATCCGATAAGAAAAATTGGTCGTGCACCAACCCATGCAGATGGAGTTACAGCCTACCAGAACACCCTGGATAGAACAATCTGAAATGTCCTCACACTGGTAATTTTCAACATGCGCGGGACAGAGCCGCTACCCTCCGAGACGAAGATCGGGCTGGCACCAATTAACGAGGTAGGCCAAATCTCCGGCTTGCGCCGCGAACTCTTCACAGACTCCGACACCGGGTATGCATGCCAGATCCTTTCCGCTGAAGAGAAGCGGATAGCGCCCTCGCAGCCACGGCGGTGTTTCGACTTCCTGCAGAATCTTTTTTAAGGTCTTGCTCGGACGCCCCAGTAATTTGCAGGACTCGCCGCCCTGCCTATAGCGGACAGAGAGCGAGCCTAGATTCGCTGCCGCAAGGCCCTCTCCCCGCGTCGATCGAAAGCTGAGGCTACCGTTGTTCTTGAGTGATACGACTTCGGCTAGAGGCAGCTCGAGCGTCCTCGCTGCACTATCTGTGTTCTGAGCCTGCCCTAACGCAGTGGCATCGAGGATGTACACTCCGTCACGAAAACAGTGGACTTCAAAACCGCTTCCAATAAAACTGCCGCTGTCGGTAACAAGCACTTCCTTACTCAGCTGTTGAAGTTGATTCCAACCCAGCTCCGGGGCACCAAGTCTGCCCAAGCAATAGCGCAATACGTTGCGCCGCCTCGGCTCGGACAGCGCCAGGAGTTTTTGTCTGTGCAGCACCGACTGCGTTTCGGTAGCGATGGCTTGCAGGTCGATAGCCGCCAACTCCTGAATCAGTAACTCACTCTCACCTGCCAGCGCGATCGTCTTCGACCAGCTCTCCCTATAGCGAGGCCAACGCTCTTCGATCAGCGGCAACAGGCTGTGGCGACAATAATTCCTATCGAATCTCTCGTCGCCATTCGAAGCATCCTCGACCCAGTCGAGCTCAACCGCCTCGGCATAACGCCGCAATTCGTCTCTATCGATTTCGAGTAGCGGGCGCAGGAGCCTGCCCCTACCCAGCGCTCGGCTGCGCGGTATGCCGCTGAGCCCACGGCTGCCTGCACCACGGGTGAGTCGCAGCAGTAAAGTCTCCATCTGATCGTCGCGATGGTGGGCGAGCAGAAGCTCCTCTCCTTCAAACAAGGAGTCCTCAAACGCGCGGTATCTCGCCTCTCTGGCGGCATTCTCTATGCCCGACTTGTCCGGAATCGAGACTTCGCTCGTGATGAACTCTATGCCGAGGCCTTTGCAGAAAGCCTCGCAGTGCTGTGCCCAACTGCTGGCCGCAGGATGCAATTGATGGTTTACATGGACAGCCCTCAGCCGCATATCTGGGTTTGATTGGTCGCGCAGCTGCGCCATGGAATGCAAGAGCACGACTGAGTCCAGGCCGCCGCTGAGCCCGATGAGGAAACGCCGTGAGGTAGCCAATTCCTGCAGGCCAGCATTCAATTTTTCGATGAGTAGTTGCGGAGAATAATTCATGGTCTTCAGCCATAGAGGGCAGCTTGCTGATCCAGTTCGCAAGGAGACAAAACAACACCGCCTTAATAAACTACAAGGCTCTAACGAGTGAGAGAGCTAGCTGGAGATGCCGTAGCTCATCAGCCGCTTATAGCGACGGGCTATCAACTCATCGGCGTCCATGGCGGTGAGTCGATCCAGCTGCTCGATCAGAGCGGCCTTGATACTCGCCGCCGTTGCGGCCACATCTCTATGGGCGCCGCCCAGCGGCTCCGGTATCGTATGGTCAACGATGCCCAGCTCTTCCAGACGTTTCGATGTTACACCCATCGCCTCGGCTGCCGCTGCGGCATGGTCGGATGACTTCCAGAGTATGGTCGCGCAGCCTTCCGGCGTGATTACCGTGTAGGTCGAGTACTGCAGCATGTTTAATTGATCAGATACGCCGATGGCGATGGCACCGCCTGAGTTTGCCTCTCCCGTGACGGTTGCGATAAGCGGAGTCTTTACGTGAGACATCATCGCCATGTTCTCAGCTATGGCCTCGTTGATGCCGCGCTCCTCCGAGTCCATTCCAGGATAAGCGCCAGGTGTATCAATAAAGCTTAACACCGGCAGCTTGTATCGTTCTGCGAGGAGCACGAGACGACGCGCCTTTCTATACCCCTCGGGCCGAGGCATGCCGAAGTTATGACGAACCTTTTCCTTTGTTCCTCTACCTTTCTGGTGCCCAATGACAACGACTGGACGGCCGTCGATTTTCGCCAGCCCTCCGATAAGAGCCTGATCGTCTGCAAATAGCCGATCGCCGTGAAGTTCGTCGAAATCTGTGAAAATGTGCTCGAGATAGTCGAGCGTATAAGGGCGCAGCGGATGTCTGGCCACCTGAGAAATCTGCCACGAGGAGAGGTTTGAATATATCTTCTCCGTGAGTTTCTTGCTCTTGCCTTTGAGGTTTTCTATTTCCTCACCAATGTTCAACTCATTGTCGCTGCCTACCAGTCTCAGCTCGCTGATCTTGGCTTCCAATTCCGCAATGGGCTGTTCAAATTCCAGGTAATTAGGATCCATGCTGCACTCTATCTGTAATAAGTGATTGTTTGCTGTAGCGGTCTATTTGTAACTCAACACTACCTTGTCTTTACCATATTCCAGGCGAAGACGCTGAATCAGGTCATCGGTCGGCGATACGGCCCACTCCTGACCCAGCATTATACACCCAATAGAGTCTGAACGCCGATAGCGCACCATGACCTGACAACCCTTGCCCTGCGCCCCCTCTGCGGTTGCTGTCTGCCCGGGCCCAGGGAAATGGCCTGGCGGGCGCTGCTGCAGGCTTCCATTCGAGGAGGCACCCTGTGCAGCACTCACTGAGGATACCGATTCGTCCAGAGTCTCGACCTGAATTGGCCTGCGGTAAGGCTCCAAGATGCGAGCGAGATGCTCACAGAAATCGTGACTTAAGGACTTCGCCTCCAGATTAAGCGCAACCCTATGGGCATTGCGCTTACGCGCCTCGGATAGCGTCATTACGCTCTTTCCACGACCACGCATGGCTCCGCTGTAGTCGTCCATGCTCACTGTGCATTCCACTACCATGATGACGTCCTTCTGCAACATCTCCCGGTATAGCTCATACTCCTTGGCGAAAAGTGAGACCTCGAAACGAGCGCTACGATCGTCCATGATTAGAAATGCGATGGTGTCACCGGCCTTATTCTTCATAGTACGAATGCTATGTAGAACGCCTGCTATAGTCTGAGGCCCACGCTCCGGTCGCAGATTTACCAGCCTATCTTTCCTGATATGGGAAAGCTCGTCGAGGAATTCATCGATAGGATGCCCCGATAGCCATAGGCCCAGTGTCTCTTTCTCTACGTTGAGCCGGTGCTGTTCCGCCCAGGCCCGCACGCTAATATTGGATGCGCTAAGATCTGCATCCTCTGTACCCGCCGGCGCTATGTCGCCGAACATATCATCCACGCCGCTAGCCTGATTACGACTTGATTGCTCGGCGGCTTGCATGGCCTGTGGCAGCATGGCCGAAAGCAAGGCCCGCGAGTAGTCGAGACTGCCTTCGACCATATTGTCCAGGGCGCCGGAGCGAATAAGCGCCTCCATGGTCCGTTTATTCACGCTCTGCGTGTCGACACGCTGACAGATATCCAAGAGATTCGTAAACGGTTTCTCCTCTCGCGCTGCGAGAATGCTGCCGACGGGGCCCTCGCCAAGGCCCTTGATCGCGCCAAGGCCATATACGATCTCGTCTTTGTCGTTCACGGTAAAATTGAACTGCCCCAGGTTGATGTCCGGCGGCACAATGACCAGTTTCATCGAGCGGCATTCATCGATGAGGGTCACGATCTTGTCGGTGTTCTGCATATCAGCAGAGAGCACCGCCGCCATGAAACAGGCTGGGTAATGTGTCTTTAACCAGGCCGTCTGGTAGGAGACCAGAGCGTAGGCTGCCGAGTGCGACTTGTTGAATCCGTAGCCGGCAAACTTCTCCATCAGATCGAATATTGAAGCTGCCAGGTCGGCATCAATGCCCCTGGCCTCCGCGCCTTCTTGAAACAGGCTGCGCTGCTTAGCCATCTCATCGGGGTTTTTCTTACCCATCGCCTTACGCAGGATGTCCGCGCCGGCCAGAGAGTAGTTCGCAAGCACCTGCGCAATCTGCATCACCTGTTCCTGATACAGAATGACTCCGTAAGTATTGCTTAGCACGGGCTCCAGTTCGGGGTGCGGATAGACCACTTTCGTGCGGCCGTGTTTACGGTCGATAAAGTCATCTACCATTCCAGACTGCAGCGGGCCCGGGCGAAACAGCGCCACGAGAGCGATGATGTCTTCGAAGGAATTCGGCACCTGCCGCTTGATGAGATCTTTCATGCCGCGGGATTCAAGTTGAAAAACCGCTGTCGTTTCGCCTTTTTGCAACAGGCGATAGACGCTGTCGTCGGTGAGGGGCAGGCGCGTGATGTCTACCTGCTCCGCACCTTGAGCGGCTCTGCCGTTAATCATCTTCACCGCCCAGTCGATGATGGTCAGCGTGCGCAGCCCGAGGAAATCGAATTTAACGAGACCCGCCGTCTCCACATCGTTCTTATCGAACTGTGTGACGAGGCCCTGGCCAGATTCATCGCAATACAGCGGCGTGAAATCGGTTAGCTTGGTTGGGGCAATGACAACACCCCCGGCGTGCTTTCCAACATTACGTGTAATGCCCTCAAGCTTGTAGGCCATCTCCATGATTTCCTGTGCGTCTTCATCGGAATCGACGAATTCGCCTAGCAGGGGCTCAACTTCAAACGCCTTCTTCAGCGTGATACCCGGCTCGAAGGGAATCAATTTCGACAGCTTGTCGGCAAGTGCATAGGGCTTGCCCTGCACCCTGGCCACGTCGCGCACCACCGCCTTGGCCGCCATGGTGCCGAAGGTAATGATCTGGGATACCGCATCCTTGCCGTAGAGTTCGGCCACGTGCTGTATCACGCGATCGCGACCCTCCATGCAGAAGTCCACGTCGAAATCCGGCATCGATACCCGCTCCGGGTTGAGGAAACGCTCGAATAGGAGATCGTATTTTAGCGGGTCCAGATCAGTGATTCGCAGCGCATAGGCGACGATAGAGCCGGCACCGGAGCCGCGCCCAGGGCCCACTGGTATGTCGTTATCTTTAGACCACTGGATAAACTCCATCACAATCAGGAAGTAGCCGGCGAAGCCCATCTGATTGATGACATCCAATTCGAACTGCAGACGCTCCCAGTAGGGAGTCTCCACATCCTTCGACTCGTAGTCCTCGCCATAGAGGCTGCGCAGACGCACGCGCAGGCCGTCGGAACTCAGATCGGAGAAGTATTGCTCCATGCTCATGTTTTCTGGGACCGGATAATTCGGCAGACAGGGAGTGCCCAATTGCAGGGCCAGGTTGCAGCGCTTGGCGATCTCCCAGGAGTTTTCCAGAGCCTCCGGAATATCGCTGAAAAGTTCCGCCATCTCGGCAGCGCTCTTGAGATATTGTTGATCGGTATAGTTATGGGGTCGGCGCGAATCATCCAGTGTGCGCCTCTCATTAATACACACGCGCACCTCATGAGCGTCGAAATCGTCTTGATCGATGAAACGCACGTCGTTAGTCGCAACCACTGGACAGCCTGTATCAAGGGCAAGGGCGACGGCCGCGTCGATGTAGTCTTCCTCCTCGGGCCTGCCTACGCGCTGCAGCTCGAGATAGAAACTCTCGGGAAACAGCTCACGCCATTCATTGAGGAGTTCCCTGGCAAGCCCAGTCTCGCCCTGCAACAGAGCCTGCCCGATGTCGCTCTTCTGTGCTCCCGATAGAGCGATCAAGCCGTCGACGCGCCCTGCTAGTTCTGACTTTCTCACGACCGGCTCACTCTGACTCGGATTCTCGGTATAGAGCTCGGATACGAGATTGGTTAGGCTGAGATAGCCAACGTCATCCTTTACCAACAGAACGAGGCGAGTCTGCTTCGATTTGTCATCGCTCTCCACCAAAACATCACAACCACAGACCGGCTTGATACCGGACTTTAGTGCGGCGCTGTAAAACTTGATTAGGGAAAACATGTTTGCCAGGTCGGTTATAGCGACAGCTGGCATAGAGAGCTCGCGCAGTTTCTTGACAAGCGGCTTGATGGTAACGAGACCATCATTGATCGAGAATTCGGTATGCAGTCTGAGGTGTGCGAAGGGCGTATTTGACGGTTTTTCAGACATTTGAAAATCTAATTAGCAACAGGCGGAGAAGGCTCCAATATACCTTTTTTTCTTCGAAAACGGGACTAAAGTTTAACGGCCCAATGCAGTTTCAAGAACCTGTGCCACGGGAGCAAAGCTGCGTCGGTGCTCTGGAGTTGCTCCCAGTGTCTTCAGTGCGGCGAGGTGTTCCGGCGTGGGATAGCCCATGTTCCGGGCAAAGCCATAGCCGGGAAAGCGCCGATCCAACTCCTGCATCTCGCGATCGCGGCTCACTTTCGCAATGATCGAAGCCGCCGAGATACTCTGGATCAGAGAATCGCCCTTCACTACGGCCTGAGACGCATACTTCCACTGAGGGCAGCGATTGCCATCCACGAACACGAACTGAGGCTGCACACTCAAGCCCTCGACCGCTCTCACCATGGCCAACAGGCTGGCCTGCAGTATGTTGATCCGCTCTATCTCCGCAACGGATGCCCTGCCAATGGCATAGCAAGTAGCGTCACTGATGATCGCGTCGAAGCATGCTTCTCGCTGCTTGCCAGAGAGCTTCTTCGAGTCTGCCAAGCCGCTAATAGGCCTCTCGGGATCCAGGATCACAGCGGCAGCGACCACATCGCCGGCTAGTGGACCCCGCCCTACTTCGTCTGTGCCAGCGATCAGCGTATGAGAGTCGCTGATGGTCTTTAGTGATGATTCATCCAGCACTTACCGCGCCCCTTCCTGCTCGATCAGAGCTGCCACGGCGTCCGCCGCTTGGGAGGAGGCATCCAATCGAAGACTCCTGTGTATTTGTTCGAACTCGGCCATCAGCGCCCCGTGATTCTCCGCCCCTGTCATATGACGAACGATGCCATCGCGCATCTTCTCGACAGTCAGTTCATGCTGAATGTATTCGGGCACCAACTGCCGACCCGCTAGCAGGTTGGGCAGGGCGACGTAGGGTATCTTAACCAGGCGCGAGGCGATGGCGAATGTAATGGCAGCGAGTTTGTAGCCGACTATCATCGGTCGTCGCAACAGCAAGGTCTCCAGAGTGGCGGTACCGGAAGAGAGAACCACCAAGTCTGCAGCACTGATCGCGGCATGCGAATCGTCTACCAGATGGAACTGCCCGCCGCGAGTGAACGACTCTTGCCGCAGCAGCGCGGCGAGTTGCGCCTTGTTTCCGGCGCTACTGTAGGGAATTAAAAACTTTAGATTCGGACAATCCTGCAAGGCTTCCAGGGCAGCCGCGAGGAATACCGGCGCAAGACGTTTAATCTCGCCTCCTCGACTGCCAGGCATCAAGGTTACTACCTCGTCTTCCGCCTCCAGAGAAAACTGCTCTCGGG
>CAXBLN010000047.1:0-24238 GCA_963976555.1 uncultured Gammaproteobacteria bacterium | reverse complement strand
CTACCCCAGCCTGACGCCAGTTCCTGTCAGGCCTTCCTAACCATCATGGAAGGATGCAGCAAGTACTGCAGCTTCTGCGTAGTGCCCTACACTCGCGGCGAAGAGGTGAGCAGACCGCTCGATGATGTCTTGGCCGAGGCAGTACACCTTGCCGAACAAGGCGTGCGGGAAATCAACCTACTCGGTCAGAATGTAAATGCCTACCGGGGCCTAAGCCACGAGGGAAGCCTGGTCGATCTCGCCACGCTGATCCAATATATCTCCACTGTTGAGGGGATAGAGCGAATACGCTTTACGACATCGCACCCGATCGAATTTTCCAGCTCCCTAATCGCTGTTTATGATCAGGTTCCTGAACTGGTAGATCATTTGCACCTTCCAGTTCAAAGCGGTTCGGATCGCATTCTTGCCGCCATGAAGCGTGGCCATACTGCACTGGAGTACAAGTCGATCATTCGCAAGATTCGAGCGATTCGTCCAAACATCAGCCTGTCGTCTGATTTCATTGTGGGTTTTCCCGGCGAGACAAATGCTGACTTCGAAGACACGATGAAACTCATCATGGAGATAGGCTTCGATACCTCGTTCAGCTTCATCTATAGTGCTCGACCCGGGACGCCAGCAGCCGACATCGTCGATCTGGTCCCTGAGCAAGAGAAGAAGCACCGACTCGCCACGCTGCAATCCCAGATTCTGAAGCAGGCGAATGCGATCAGCGCCGCTATGGTAGGGACCGAGCAGCGCATTCTGGTGACCGGTCGATCGAAGAAGCATGCCCACGATCTCCAGGGTCGCACAGAGAACAACAGAGTCGTGAATTTCGCCAGTGACGATCATTCATTGATTGGCAACTTTGTGATCAGCAAGATTACCGATGCACTTCCAAACTCACTTCTCGGCACTATCTAGCAACTTGTGATAGCTCGATTGCTTGCTATACTGAATTTTACGGAGCTACTTTGAAAGCTCATTGCTCCATCATCAACTTCTTTAATTTCAATAGGTTTCCCGCAGCTGCATGACTACTCATACCCATAGCTTGACCCTGTTGCCAGACAACGCACAGCGCCTTTCCAACCTTTGTGGACGTTTGAACGAACACATTCACCAAATAGAAAGCTCACTTACGCTAAGCATTCAGCAGCGGGGTAATGTATTCCAGCTATCCGGCAGTGAATCGGCGATTTCAGATGGGGAGCACATTCTAGAGTCCCTGTATCAAGCGACCTCTCAGGGCGGCGTACTAAGTCCAAATCAGGTTCATCTAGCCTTACAAGACACCCTGCCATCGGAAGGTGGTGATAGCGCCAATGATGCGGATCAACTCTTTATCAAGACACCGAAGTCCTCGGTTAAGCCTCGAGGCAAACATCAGTGCGAATATGTACGCAGTATTCATCAGCACGACATCAATTTTGGTATCGGCCCCGCTGGCACAGGAAAAACATACCTGGCCGTCGCCTGCGCTGTTGAGGCATTGCTAAAAGAGGAAGTGAATCGCGTGTTGCTAGTGAGGCCGGCTGTAGAAGCTGGAGAGAAGCTCGGATTCCTACCTGGAGACCTTGCCCAAAAGATTGACCCCTATCTGCGACCGCTCTATGACGCCCTCTATGAGATGCTTGGATTCGAGAAAGTCGCCAAGCTGATCGAGAAGAACGTTATCGAAGTTGCGCCGCTAGCCTATATGCGAGGCAGGACGCTGAACAACTCATTCATAATTTTGGATGAAAGCCAGAACACCACGAGCGCGCAGATGAAGATGTTCCTCACGCGCATCGGCTTTGGCTCAACGGCAGTGATCACAGGCGACGTCACTCAGATTGACCTGCCAAAGGGCACGCGTTCCGGGTTAATCCACGTGAGCAAGGTCTTGGCAGGCATTCAAGAAATCGGATTTACCTATTTTGACGCAAAAGACGTAGTCCGCCATCGCCTCGTGCAAAAGATTGTTGAGGCCTACGATGAATTCGACAGGAGCTCCGTATCCACACTTGGCAGCAAGGATTCGGCCCAGGCTAATGACCGCGACAGTTGAGATTAGCAAAAGCTGTGAGGGTCATTGGGTACCCACCCAACATCAATGCGAAGACTGGCTCAATTGCGGGCTGCAGGTCGCCGGTGTGGACAAGCGCTGCAACATTAGCCTAAGTTTCGTGAATCCCGAAGACTCGCAGTCCCTTAACAGGGACTATCGAGGCAAGGACAAGCCCAGCAATGTGCTTTCCTTTCCTGCGGCGTATCCAAAAGAACTTCAGGATCAAGTCGAAGCCTATCCCCTGGGTGATATCGTCATCTGTGCCGTCGTCGTCGAGAAGGAAGCTTTAGAACAGAACAAGGAGCTGGCCGCACACTGGGCACACCTCACTGTTCATGGTCTTTTCCACCTATTAGGCTATGTGCACGATAGCGAAGATCGCTCTGTAGAAATGGAGCAGCTAGAGATTAATACCTTGGAAAGGCTTGGAATCCCCGACCCTTATTTGATAGTGTAAATATCGAGTAGCGCCTCGCTTTCAAATTTCCACAGAATTCGAAAACCTTACTCAAGATGAGATAAAGAGAACCCAAAGAATGACTGACGAAGATGCTAGCCTCGATCCAAGACCAAAGTCCTGGATCGATAAAATAGCTCAGGTATTTTCCGATGAGCCAACCGATACAAAGAGTCTGCTCGAACTAGTTCGAAATGCCGAACAGGATCAAGTTCTCGACGCTGATGCGCTTAGCATCATCGAAGGAGCGCTGCAGGTTTCAAGCATGCAGGTGCGCGACATTATGATCCCTCGCTCACAGGTGGTTACTGTACCGGCCGATCTCGCTGCTAATGAGATCATCGAACTCATCACCAAAGCCTCCCACTCCAGATTTCCAGTGATTGGCGACAACGTCGACAATGTTCTAGGCATTCTCCTAGCGAAGGACCTACTACCACTGGCACTCAACACGGCCGTCGATAAATTCAGGATAAAAGATGTTATTCGACCGGCTACCTTTGTTCCCGAAAGCAAGCGCCTCAATGTATTGCTGCGGGAGTTTCGTGAGACTCGACAGCATATGGCTATAGTTATCGATGAATACGGCAGCGTCTGTGGCGCGGTGACTATCGAGGATGTACTGGAGCAGATAGTCGGCGAGATAGAAGACGAATACGATGTGGACGACGACAGCTACATCAAGAAATTCGACGAAGATAATTACATCGTCAAGGCGCTTACACCGGTCGATGAGTTTAACGACTACTTTAAGACGAGTTTTAGCGATCAGGAATTCACCACGGTAGGTGGACTGGTCCTGCAAAAATTTGGCCATATACCAGAACGCGGAGAAACCATTACCATCGGTGCATTCCTCGTCACTATCCTCAATGCGGATAGCCGCCAGATCAAACTAATCAAGGTTACTGCGCAGGCTAAACCTGATCAGGAATAGATAATTCGACCGAGTTTTTTACTCCCCACCTCTACCTGTTAGCAACGGTCTGCGGTATGCTTGCAGGCCTCGCAGCACCCTAAATAAATCTAGATAATTCACATAGTTAGAGAAACCATGAGCAGCATAGATCCACAATATCCTCCACAGGCAGTAGAGGCCTCGGCACAAACCTACTGGCAGGAACACGATAGCTTCAAAGTCGGCGAAGACACAAGCCGAGAAAAATATTACTGCCTCTCTATGTTTCCCTATCCGAGCGGCCATCTGCACATGGGCCATGTGCGCAATTATTCCATAGGCGATGCAATCGCACGCTACCACCGTATGCTGGGCAAAAACGTGCTGCAGCCGATGGGCTGGGATGCCTTCGGCCTGCCCGCCGAAAACGCTGCCATACAGAACGAGGTCCCACCAGCGAAATGGACTTACGAAAATATTGACTATATGCGCGAGCAACTAAAGAAGCTGGGTTATGCCTATGATTGGAGCCGCGAGATCGCAACCTGTCACCCCGACTACTATCGTTGGGAACAATGGTTCTTCACTCGTCTCTTCGCGAAAGGACTGGTTTACAAAAAATCATCGGAAGTGAACTGGGATCCAGTAGATCAGACCGTACTGGCCAACGAGCAGGTGGTAGATGGTCGCGGCTGGCGTTCGGGTGCTGTGGTCGAGCGCCGCGAGATCCCTCAGTGGTTCATCAAGATTACCGACTTCGCACAGGAACTCCTCGACGATCTGGAAGATCTTGATGGTTGGCCAGAGAGGGTTCGCACTATGCAAGCGAACTGGATCGGTCGCTCAGAGGGTATTGAGCTAGACTTCGAAGTCGCAGATGAAAGTGACGAAGAACTCAGAAAGCTCAGCGTCTATACGACACGTCCAGATACGCTGATGGGTGTTACCTATGTGGCGCTCGCGGTGCAGCATCCGCTTGCGGCAAAGGCCGCAAAATCGAATCCGGAGATAGCCAAATACATCGAGCAACAGAACAATATTAAAGTTGCCGAGGCTGATATGGCCACGATGGAGAAAACGGGTATAGATACAGGACTCAAGGCTATTCATCCAATCAGTGGCGAGACCCTGCCCGTCTATCTGGCAAACTTCGTACTAATGAGCTATGGCTCCGGGGCCGTGATGGCGGTGCCTGCACATGATCAACGAGATTGGGAGTTCGCAAAGAAGTACAGACTCCCGATTGAGCAGGTCATTCAGCCAAGCACGGATGAAGACGTTTGCGACCTCGAGAAAGAGGCTTTCGTAGCCAAGGGCAAGCTCGTAAATTCCGGTGAATTCGACGGCTTGGATTTCGATGCCGCCTTCGCCGCTATCGAGAAACATTTGTCTTCGCGCGGTCAGGGGCAGAAGAAAATTAATTTCCGCCTGCGTGACTGGGGGGTATCTCGTCAGCGCTACTGGGGCGCACCCATTCCGATAATTAATTGCGAGCGCTGCGGCGCTGTCGCGGTGCCCGATGAGGACCTGCCAGTATTGCTGCCCACTGACGTAGAGATTGATGCAAGTGGCTCTCCTTTAGGCAAACTTAAAGAGTTCGTCGAAGTGGACTGCCCGAAGTGCAAGTCAAAGGCAACTCGAGAGACCGACACCTTCGATACGTTTATGGAGTCGTCCTGGTATTACGCACGCTATGCCAGCCGTGACCAAACCGAGAGCATGCTAGATGAGCGTGCCGACTATTGGCTGCCTGTGGATCAATATATTGGCGGTATTGAGCACGCCATCCTACATCTACTGTACGCAAGATTCTTCCACAAACTTATGCGCAACGAAGGACTCGTCAACTCCGATGAGCCGTTTACGCACTTGCTTACACAGGGCATGGTACTGAAAGACGGCAGCAAGATGTCCAAGTCGAAAGGGAATACGGTTGACCCCTTGCCCCTTATCGAAAAATACGGAGCCGATACGGTGCGCATGTTCACGATGTTTGCCTCTCCCCCAGACCAGTCTCTCGAATGGTCAGATAGCGGCGTGGAAGGCAGCTACAGATTTCTGAAACGCCTGTGGAAAATCGTAGCGAATCACGAGCCACTGCCACTGACAGATTTTGCCGACCTTACGCTGAACCAAGAGCAGTCTCAGATCCGACTGAAGACGCATCAGACTCTTGAAAAAGTAAGCGACGACTTCGGTAGACGACACACCTTCAACACCGCCATCGCTGCGACTATGGAATTGTTGAACGCAGTGACTCGCTTTGCGGATACCTCAGGGGAACGGAACGACCGGTTGGTAATTCAGGAATCACTGGAAACAGCCATCTTGATGCTCGCACCTATCGTGCCGCATTTCTGTCACGCGCTTTGGCAACATCTTGGACACGAAGGGGCGGTAATGGATGCCGCATGGCCGACAGTCGATGAATCTGCATTAGTCGAAAGCACTATCACTATTGTACTGCAGGTAAACGGCAAGGTGCGTGATACGGTCGAAGTGAATAAGGAAATAAGCAGAGACGAACTCGAAAAGCTTGCTTTGGAAAATGATGCGGTCAAGCGCTTTGTCACCGGCGCTACAATAAGAAAGGTAATTGTAGTCCCCGGCCGCCTCGTAAATATCGCAGCCAACTAAGCGATAGAATATTATGACAGGACTTAGATTACTCTCGCTGTCTACACTGATACTCGTTATTAGCAGTTGCGGTTTTAGCCTGCGTGGCAGCGACTCACTCTCGGCTAACTTCAGCAATCTACAGTTATTTAGCGAACAACCGAATAGCGAGTTTTCACGTCTGTTGCGCCGCAGTCTCGATAGCGCAGATGTCATCATTACTGACGTTGACGCGGTTGATGCCGATGCTAGCTTCCCAACTCTTGGAATCGCTAATGAACAACTCGTCTCAAGACCGATTACTATCAATCCACGTGCCAGAGCAGCACAGATTGAATTGCGCCTCTCAGTGGATCTGGCGCTGATGCAGGGCGAACAGGCAGTAATTGCCCCAGAGACGCTTTTCGTAGAGAGAGTCTACTTTCAGGATATTGAGAACATCAACGGCAATCAGGAAGAAGCAGAGATCATTTCTGCAGAGATGCGCAGGGAATTGAGCAATCAAATTTTACGACGTCTGGCCGCAGTAGGGCCTATCTAGAATAACTGTGTTCTATGAAAATCAAACCAGAACAGCTTTCACGCACACTGAACAACAACGAAATTCCGCTATACTGGCTTAGCGGCGACGAGCCGCTCCTCATGCAAGAGGCGGCCGACCTAATCCGTAACCAACATCGCGAGAAGGGCTTCGCAGAGAGAGAAGTTTTCAATGTTGACAAGAATTTCGACTGGAGTCATTTTTCACAAGCCACTGGCAACCTTTCTCTGTTCGCCGATAAGAAGATCATTGAGCTACGATTGTCTGCCGCGAAACCAGAAGACGCCGGCAGGAAAGCAATTCAGCATTATTTAAGCGATCACAACCCTGATTTCCTGATCCTCATTAGCGGGCCAAAACTCGATGCCGCCACTCTAAAGACCAAATGGTTTACAGAGATCGAGAAACACGGCGCCTTTCTCCAGATATGGCCTATTAGCCGTGAAAACCTTAGCCCCTGGCTTGAGCAGCGATTACTGCGAGATGGTATTCAAGCCGATGCTGAGGCTGTTCAGTTACTCGTCGACAAGGTCGAAGGAAACTTGTTAGCGGCCATGCAAGAGATCGAAAAACTCAAACTGCTTGCTGGTAATGGAGATGACGGTACTATTCGCCTTGATGCAAATACCGTTATGCAGGTTGTGGCGGACAATTCCCGTTATAACGCTTATCAATTGGTGGATGCAGCCCTTCTCGGCGATATCGCTCGAACGCAGAAGATGCTAGCTGGCCTGCGAAACGAAGGCCTTTTCCCACTGATAATCCTTTCCGCAGTATGTCGCGAGCTTAGGACACTTCTACCGATGCTCGAAAAGAAGCAGCAGGGCCAAGGAGTCAACGCCATAATTCAATCGTCGCGCGTATGGTTCAACCGAAAGCAAGCCGTGGCTGCGGCGCTGAGTAGATTAAACACCTCAACAATCTGGGAGCTATTGGATCACAGCCGAATTATCGACCAGAGCATCAAGGGTATGTCCCAGGCCAATCCCTGGGACGAGTTGAGCCAGTTGCTGCTAAGGCTTAGCGGAGCCAGGACTCATGGCAAGCCCCGAGTTGCCTGACAGCTAGTTCAAACCGCGACGTACGAGAAGCGGTTCTATGACAGCATCCCTGCCGCGAAAACTTCGAAACAACGACATGGCGTCTTCACTGCCACCCCGCGAGAGCAAAGTCTCCCTGAAGTGGTCGCCATTCGTTCGTAGCAAGCCACCGTTCTCCTTAAACCATTCGACCGTGTCGGCATCCAAAACCTCACTCCAAATATAGGAATAATAACCCGCCGAATAACCACCCATAATATGCGAGAAATACGTGCTTCGATAGCGAGGAGGCACCGTGTCCAAGGCAATACCCGCATCGCTTAAGGCCTGATTCTCGAAGTTCATGATTTCTTCAGCAGTGGGGATCATCTCGGGTTCTAATTGATGTAGCGCCTGATCGAGAATAGATGCTGCCAGATATTCCGTTGTAGCGAAGCCCTGATTGAATTTTTGCGTAGCAAAGATTTTATCTAGTAATTCTCGAGGCATCTGCTCGCCGGTCTCATAGTGCACGGCATAGTTTTCGAGAATTTCGGGCCAGGTAGCCCACATTTCATTCACTTGCGAAGGATACTCAACGAAATCTCGAGGCACCCTGGTTCCTGAAAAATACGGGTATTCAACGTTGGAGAACATCCCGTGCAATGCATGTCCAAACTCGTGGAACATGGTAGTTACTTCATCAAAAGTTAGCAGCGTTGGGTCGCCGGATTGCGGCTCTGTAATATTCAGATGATTGGCTACGACCGGTATTCTATTCTGCATCCGGTTCTGAGACACGTAGGCGTTCATCCACGCGCCGCCCCGCTTGGTCGACCTTGCATATGGATCCATCAGGAACAGGGCCAAAGTGTCACCATCGGGATCAAATACCTCGAAGACACGCACATCTTCCTGATAGACGGGCAAATCGAATCGTTCCTGGAAAGTGATGCCGTACAATTTTTCTGCAGCGAAAAATACGCCTCTCCTCAAGACATTGTCTATCTCTAGATAAGGCTGCAACTGACTCTCGTCGAACTGATAGCGGGCTACTCGCAGCTTTTCCGTGTAGAAAGGCCAATCCCAGGCCTCTAACTCGAAGTCCATGCCATCGTCCTCGATCATCTGCTGGAGGTCGGCCTCCTCCGTCCTTGAATTCGCTACAGCTGGAGGCGCGAGTTCCGCAAGCCGCTGATTTACGGACTCAACCAACCCCGCCGTAGTGTCTTCGAGAACGAATTCTGCATGACTGGAATAACCGAGAAGCTGGGCTCTCTGCGCACGCAAGCGCAGCACATCTGAGAGCAATTGCCTATTGTCATAGGGTCCTCCGCGACTGCCACGGGACAAGGAGGTTTTATGGATTCGCTCCCGCAGGGCCCTATTTTGTAAGTTTGAGAGGCTAGGCTGCCCGCTGGTATTGAGCAGTGGAATGACAAATTTACCTGCCATATCACGTGAGTCAGCCTCGCTCTGAGCTGCCGTTATCATAGCCTCACTCATGCCAGTTAGTTCCTCACGGGTATCCACGACAATAGCCAGATCGTTAACCTCGCTGAGGATATTCTGTCTATACTGCGTCTGAAGTACTGCGATCTGGCTGTTTAGATCGCGCATCTGCTCCTGCTGCTCGGCTGATAAAGCAGCGCCAGCCCTAACGAAGTCAATATGATATTGCTCAAGCAGACGCGACTGCTGCGCGTCCAATTGCAATTGTTCGCGCTGCTCATACAGCGAGTTTATGCGCTCAAAAAGCGCGGGATTCAGCAAAATCGTGTCCCGGTGCGCGGCTAACTGCGGGGCCAGTTCTTGTTCGATCTCTCGAATCCCATCATTCGTATGGGCACCCGCCATGCTGAAGAATACTGTGGATACACGGTTAAGTAGCTGCCCAGACAACTCCATTGGGACTAGGGTGTTCTCGAACGTAGGTTCCTCCGCCTGACTTACAATCTCGTCGAGTTCGACTAACTCCTCAGCCATGCCCCGCTCGAATGCGGGTAGATAGTGGCTGTTCTCTATTAGATCGAACGGTGGGTAGCTCAGATAGAGCGGGCTCTCTTGAAAGAATGGATTAATCGGCGTTTCTCCAGCCTGGGCCACTATTGGGCCGCCTTGGCTCGTCTGATTCGTTTCTGTTGCGCCCTGCTGATTATCCGAGCAGGAAACCATGAGCAGTCCGCTGACAAGAACTGCCAAACAGCTGTTTTGGGACAAATGAGCTTCCATGAAGTCTCCCTTGTAAAGAGCAAATTGGCGAATACAGATAAAATTTCACACGTATGTCGATATTAGTCAACATCTACCCAAAATAAGCTCAGAACCTGCATATCATGCATTTATCTGGACACGGCTTGGCATATAATAGCTGCTACTACGTAATTGGATGCTTTGATAGACACCAAATATTTTGTTGATATCCCTGCCTAAAAAACTCCCGTCAATCCGCCTAATACTGCACAGCCTCGTGCTAACGCTTGCTTTTTATCTAATCCCATTCACAACTGCCAGCGCAGCCGAGCTTAATATTACGCAGAATCAGCTACCGGTTAATCTGGGGCCCTATCTCGATTATTTCGAAGACCCGGATCGCGTCTACACTATAGAGCAGATGAGCTCAGATTCGATCGAATGGCAGCGTTTGACTCAATCCGTTCCTACTCTGGGAATGAGTAAGTCCGCGCACTGGTTCTGCATAATTCTCAGCGGCGACAACATGGTGGACGAGGATCTGGTCCTTGCCCTAAACACACCAGTGATAGACCGCGTTGAGTTCTACTTCGTTAATGATGACGGGGTGATTCGTACTTCTATTGTCGGAGATACCATACCCCTCTCGCAGTTAGACTACCCCTATCGAATTCCAGTCGTCCCCTTCGAGATTGCCGAAGAGGGTCAATACAATAAGATTATCTTCCGTGCCGTCTCCACGGCGGGCGTAGAGATTCCGCTAACACTTACCACAGTGTCGCTACTCGCGGAAAGTCAGCAACTGGATCTGGTTTTCAACGGCGCCTTGCTACTGTTATTCGTATTCTGTTTTAGCATCTCTGTGATTTTTTACGGCTATACGAGGGATGCGCTGTTCTTGGGAGTCTCATTATTTTTTGGGGGCGCAGCCATATTCCTCTCGACTCAGACCGGCCTCGCTAGAATCTGGCTATGGCCTGAGAGTGTCGATGCCAATACTCGAATATCCCTGATGGCGGCCTGCCTCTTGGTTGCGAGTCTCTGCGTAATTGGCAGGGCGCTGCAATTCGACAATCGTTACAGGGATTCGGCCAATATAGTCCTGCGCTTCCTTACCTATGCAATGATTCCACTCGGCCTCTATTATCTAATAATACCTTTCGATCAGATCAGCAGCGACAATGTCGTTCCCCTCATGATAATCGCCCTGATAGTCGCCTTCGTGGTTTTGCTTATGGCTTCGATGACTGCGATTCAAGGCTCTAAGGCTGCTATCTATTTAGTCACCTCATGGGTGCTGATCATTTTCGCCTATAGCACTTTGCTCGTTTACAAATTCGAGCTCCTCGAAAGAGCTGAGTCTTCTTCAATGGTCGGCAAAATGTTTGCAGTTGGAGCTGGAATTTTCCTATTGCTAGCCATGGCTGAATATATTCGCTCCAAGAGCAATGAACTAGTAGATGCGCGCACGGAAACGAAGGCCAAGACCGACTTTCTTAAGAACGTGTCCAGGGAATTCCTCACGCCTGTTCACCTCATATTAGCCAACTCGAAACGGCTTATGGCCGCGCAATCGGATAAGCTCGACGACACGACACGACAGCATATGACAACCGTCATTAAACAGAGTGATCATCTGCATAATCTGATTAATGACCTCCTAGAGATGGCAGAACTCGAATCGGATAGCTTCGAGCCTGAATTCGAGTTGGTAGAGATGTCAAACTTTCTCAGCGAAATTTGCAAGCTCATGTTGCCATCGGCCATGGAGAAAGGGCTAGACCTTAGCACCGAATTCGCTGCGGCAAACTTACTAGTACAAACGGACAAGTCCCGGCTGCAACACATCCTCGTCAATATCATAACCAATGCAATTAGATACACAGAGAAGGGCAGCATCTTACTAAGCTATAAGGCTGTCTATTTCCAGCGCAGGCTTGGCATTGAAATCTCCATCGAAGATACCGGTCGTGGCATGAGCGATGAATTTCAGCAGGTATTGTTCCATGAATTCGCACGCGAAGAAGAAGCGTCCGAGAAGGATCCCCAGGGAAGTGGGCTCGGCTTGGTCATAGTAAAACGCATGGTTGAAAGATTAGGCGGTGAGATTACTTTCGAGTCACAGAAGAATGCAGGCAGTCAGTTTTTTATTCGACTGCCACTACGAGTAGCCAAGGACTGATCTTTAAGCGCGGAACCCGAGTTTAGCCGGTCTCCCTCTCCAACTGGAAGATCGCATCGTTTACGTCTTCCATCTTCAGCTCGAAACTCTTCAGAGCATCGGCCAGACCCTGATTGTAGTAGTATCCGCCCACTTCTTTAGAGAAGAAATCCAAAAGAAACTCCGCATCGAAGCCCCCTATTTCCTGCTGTAGTTCATTCTCAAAATATTTCTGCAGCTTCGCTACGACCTCGGTCTTAACCGAGGCATCCAGCTCAATGTCAGCCACCCTCACGCTCCAAGTTGACGCGCCAGGTCATTAAAGTCTTCGGCAGTGTAGTCGAACTCGCCGTCAGGGTTGCGGTTAACTGGACGCCCCGGGCCGCGCTCCAAGGGGCGAATGACGTAGGCAGTCTTCAAGCCTGTGCGCGCCGCTGCGCGCAAATCTCCCGGATGAGCCGCAACCATCATTACCTGCTCGGGCTTAAGGCTCAACAAGTCTGCGGCCTTGAGATAGGCCTCTGGATCTGGCTTATAGTGTCCGGACAGCTCTGCCGAAAGGATCGCATCCCAGGGCAGACCTCCGTTCTTCGCCATATGGGTCAGCAGGGAAACATTGCCATTCGATAGCGTTGTGATCACATACTTGGTCTTTAGCTTATTCAATCCTGCCACCGTATCGGGCCAGGGCGAGAGGCGGTGCCAGGCCTCGTTAAAATGAACGAGTTCGGCCTCAGTCATCCCAGTTAACCCATATTCTTCGACAAGGTCATCCAGAATCATTCGATGTAGATCGTCGATCTTCGTCCACGGCAGTTCTCCACTTCGAACTTTTCCCATTGCAGGGCCATATCCGGAGCGCCAGCTGAGGGCAAACTGAGCCCAGTCCACGTCGTAGCCCTTCTTCGCTGCGAGTAACTGACCCTCTCGGACTATGGACCCGTACCAGTCTACGACAGTGCCGAATACATCGAAGGTCAACGCCTTAACGTTGTTGGCCACGGAATTGTCTGCGGCGAGGGACATCACAGGCAGCATGCCAACACCCGTTCCCAGAGACAAGATCGATAACTGTTGAAGGAATCGTCTTCTGTTGGCTAGGTGGACTGGACGCACTCGGAGGGGTTTTGCAGGACTATTCATCATGGCCGTTCTCCTGATTCGAAAGCTCAATCAGGCAACG
Organism: uncultured Gammaproteobacteria bacterium; assembly: GCA_963976555.1. Lineage (GTDB taxonomy): Bacteria > Pseudomonadota > Gammaproteobacteria > Pseudomonadales > Pseudohongiellaceae > UBA9145. The sequence continues at coordinate 11,135 of CAXBLN010000047.1, read as the reverse complement.
TTAGCATACTGCCCAATTGAGGCCTACTGAAAATAGACCGCGAGGATAGCCAGGGGACATACGAATTTGACATAGAACGGCCATATCTTCCAGAAGATACCTTCTTCGGCATCCGGGCTCCCTTGCCGAATCTCATCGAGAATCTCATTTCGACGCCAAATCCACGCAGCGAAAACGCATATGAAGAGACTTAGGAGCGGTTGACTCCTCTCGGTAGTGAAATTCACCACCCAATCGAATAAGGGGTCGAAATTAAACACTATGACCAGAGAGATAAGGGTAATTATTGCACCTATTACGATTGCAGCAGTTGGACGTGCCATGCCTCTATTCTCGACGCTGTAGGCGACTGGCACCTCTAGCATTGAAATCGAAGAGGTAAGTGACGCAATAGTCATCAACGCGAAGAATGCAAACGCAACGATAAGACCTATAGAGCCCATATTGTCGAAGAGTGCGGGCAGTACGGAAACAATCAGCCCGGGGCCCGCAATCAAGCCACCGGCATCATCGTATATCTGTACGCCGCTCTCCAATGCAACATACATCGCCGGCAGTATCAAAAGCCCCGCAAGTACGGCTATTCCAACATCAAGAAGTGCGACCAGACTACCAACTACGGGTAGATTTTCATCCTTGCTAATATAGGATCCGTACACCAGCATGGTGCCAACGCCGAGCGACAGCGAAAAGAAGGCCTGGCCCATAGCATTAATCAGTAGCTGCGGATCCGCGACACGTGAAAAATCTGGCACCAGATAGGCGCGCAGACCGTCCATCGCTCCCGGTAGCGTGAAAACATACAGAATCAGCAAGATTAAGATAGCAATCAGCGATGGCATTAGTCGAGACGCCCACTTCTCGATACCGTCCTTCACTCCGGCTGTAATGATTAAAACTGTAAACACCATAAATATCACGACGAAGATAGCATTGCGGAACTCAGTATCGGTAGTGAGCCACCCCGAGAGGCTGGTCATGCCGAGGAGTCGAGCGAGGGGGTCGAGGAAAAAAGCCATCATCCAGCCACTGACGATGGCGTAAAAGCTGAGTATCAGACTCACCGTCAGGATTCCCAACAGGCCAATGGCGAGAGCCAGGTATCTGGTGCGCTTGCCAGTTGATATGGACTGCAGCGCTGCGACAGCATTGGATCGAGTATGTCTACCAATGATGAGCTCTGCCATCAGGGCTGGATAGCCCAGTCCAAAAGCCAGAACCAGGTAGGTAAAGAGAAAAGCCGCGCCGCCGTTGGTGGCTGTATTTGTGGGAAAGCCCCAAATATTACCCAGACCGACAGCCGAGCCCGAGGCAGCCATGAGGAACCCAAACCTTGATGAAAATTCCCCTCGCGCAGCTGCCACTATTGAATTTGCCCCCTGATGCTATTGATCGAACGATTCCAAGGTAAAACTCGCGGTTGCTAAATCAGTAAGTACGAATACGACATTCGTTACCACACTGATAGAGCCGTTTGCGTTTACTTCCAACGAGGGAAACCTAAGGCGACCATCTATGGTGGAGTACTCGGCAATTCCTTCGAAGGTGTCTTTGCGGGGGATTGCGCTCTCTGCATTTGCGCGAATTACGATATTTGGAGCGGTGGCAGCCACATTAAAATTCAGGCTGATTAGACTGGCTCCGGAATCAATACTTACCGATGTAATAAGCAGTCCAGTTGCAGACTCAAATAAATGAGGGGCGGAGCTAAAACGCTTAGTGACCTCGGCATTAATATAGAGGAAGTCGCGGGGGTCCGTATATTGCGGAGTAATATAGGGAGCACTAGATGCCTTCACTCCGAGCTCCACAGTCGGCAAGGCATCGATAGCATCTACGATTATCATCCCATCGCCCAATACGGTACCAAATACCGTAAATCCGCCGTTGCTGGCATCCAGGGAGGCGCTATTGTCGGTTACATTGACGAACCACTGGTTAGTCGCGCTGTCCGGGTCTCCATCAAGCTTGGCCATGGCTACAGTGCCGCGAGTATTGGATACGCCAAACTCATTCTGTATGGGCGGATCGGAAGGTATATCGATCGGGCCTTCGAATTCGCGAAACCTAAATCCGCCACCCTGCACTACGAAGTTATCCACGGCTCGGTGGATATAGGTGCCGTTGTAGTCGTTTCGATTGACGTAGTTTAGAAAATTCTGAACGGTTACAGGGGCCATATCATCGAGCAATTCGATAGAATAGTCGCCAATGCTAGTGCTGATACGGACTATAGTTCCAGACATCGCCGCTGGCGCATAGCCGAGGACGAGATAGAGGGAATATCGGATTAAGACGCAGCATATTATCCTCGAGGGGCTGCGCCAACTTACTGCTGACATGAAAACTCCTGAATCTCTGACAAGGGCTATCTAATACCTATATGACCGAGGCAGCATAGGTTAAGTTCCAGCAAGATTCAACTCCCATTCCGGCGCTGAAACCGCCTTATTACGGCACAATGCGCCTCCCTACTCATTCCTATACGGGATCGAAATCCTGCCGCTGCGGAGGGATCGCGTCGGGATTAAAAACTGGCGAGTTGCAGTCTGATTGTGATATAACATGCGACTTTTCCGCGCGCTCCACTCAAAGAGTTTTTGTCTAATCGTTCAGTAAAAGCAGGCCCGCTTTGTCAGCCCCTAATCATCAAAATTCGTTTCCCGGTTTCGACATGCCAGATAACGACTCAAAGTCTGTAGGCGAAGACAATTCTCAGCCAAAGCGCCAAGGAAAAATTGGCATTGGCATCGACTACGGCACGAGCAACAGCGCTGCAGCTATTTTCGACGGCAGCGAGGTTCATCTGGTTCAGCTAGAAATGCGCTCGGCGATAATGCCGTCGGCAACCTATGTAGATAAAGACTTCAGAATCAGCACCGGCCAAAGCGCTATCAACAACTACATAGAAAGCAATACCGGCAGAACTGTTGAACTGAGTGCCGAAGTCTTGGGCGAAGGCAGAACCACCACCGGCCAAATAGGCGACAAGGGCTTGCCCGAAGAAGGGAACACCCAGACTGTCTATGGTCAGTCATTTGTCGACGGCGGCCAACAAGGCAGGCTATTCAGAGGGATTAAAAGGCTTCTGGGCAGTAGTGCTGCGCCCCGACTCATGGTGTTCGATCGCGCGTTCCGTCTCGTCGCTCTTATTACACCTCTGCTTCTACGAATTAGGAAGAGCATCCAGTTGCTCGTTGCCAGTCAGACACGGGCAGAAACAGCTACCGACCATGCCTGCATCGGCCACCCGGTAAACTTCGAAGGCAGTGGCGAGAACCGCAACCGCGCGGCACTCGAAATGCTTTCCGAGGCCTATGGTTACGCCAAGTTCACTAAGCAGACTTATTATCCTGAACCTAATGCGGCGGCGCTTAGCTATTTGCATGAAAACAAAGAGCTAACGACCAAGTCCCAGACCTTGCTAGCAGTGGATTTTGGTGGCGGCACTCTCGACTTGTGCCTCATCCGCCGAGAGCAGACAGAATTCGAAGTTTTAGCCACCCATGGTATTGGCCTGGGCGGCGATCACATCGATCAAGTGTTATTCAAGGAGTTGCTGTTTCCTCTATTAGGGAAGGGTGAGCGGTGGAAACGTGCCGGCGAAGATCGCGAGATAGAAACTCTCTTCCCCTTCGAAGAATATGAGGAGCTACTCCTGAACTGGGCGATCAGCTACATGCTCAACCAGAATAAATTTACGACACCCTTGATGAAAAGGATCAGCACCAAAGACGAGGCGTCCATTAAGTTTCAGCGGCTCTACGACATGATTAAGAACAACTATAGCTATCTCGTATTTCAATGCATCAAAGAGTTAAAGGCCGAACTCTCCGACAAGGAGGTAGCCAAGCTAGACATACCGGAGCTCGATATTGAATTCGAAATTAGCCGGGCACAGTTCGAGGTGATGATCGCTGGATTGCTGGAGAAGTTTAGTCGATCGATATCTGATCTTTTACAGCGCGTAGACCTGCATAGCGATGATATCGATCTGGTGATTAGAACAGGGGGTTCTTCACTAATTCCCGCAGTAAAACGTATTCTCGAGGCACAATTTCCTGGCAAGGTGATCGAGCACGACCCGTTCACTAGCGTAGCGGCAGGCCTCGCTATAGCGGACTATCAGGGCTTGGGTCAGAAGCTGGACGACTCCTAGCTGTCTGCTCAGAGTTCGACCCTGAGGGTTTCGACCGAGTCTGAAAAAGACAGCGAGTGGACCTGTCCATCCTTCTCCACGTTCACAAGATTCGCCTGGTCGGGCCAGACATCTCTTAACGCCAGATGCACCACGGACAATGCAGCCACATCCTGCATCTGCCGTGTCTCCTGATACACCCAAATGAACTGACCGTCTATTTCCTCGCCGACATAGTCTAAGCTGAGATCAGTGTTCGCACCTTGTGAATCTTCTACGGCCACGGCGAATCGATTGATTACATAGTTACTGAAGAGCTCTCGAGATTGCGCCGACTCCATCAGGTTCTGCGACTCCCCAAATACTACTCCTGCGGCATGCTCTGCATCGTGAATGAAGAATCGGTGCATGACCTCGATATTGCCGGTACTCTCATTGAACAAGATGCGAGTCACGGCTGTCTTCTGCTGATGCGCGGCGCTGAACCCCGGAATCAGGCTAAACAACAGATACAACAGCGCGAACCCTGTCGTTCGCGCTCTGCCTCGCACCGCTGCTGTCGCCGCCCTAATTATCCTCTTCATCGTCCTCATCGGTTTTCAGCTCAGTCTTGATATCTTGCATGATATCTCGACCGACCAGACCACCACCGCCCTCAGACTTGAAGCTTTCGATGCGTGAAGGAATGATTCGGCGTGGATAGTAGTTGTTTTCTATGTCTGCATCCGCCGTCTCCTGCATGGGGTCGACAACGATGCCAACCAGCTCATCCTCGCTAACGATCAGCTTCTTAACCTGCCTCGCGTTCCTGCGCCAGATCTCAGCGGGCAGACGAACTTCTTCCTTGCTTCCATCGGCATACTCCATCTCCAATATAACCGGCATGACCAGACCTCCGGCATTGGAGAGCTCTACAATATAGTAGTTAAGCTCATCGGAGACTGCCCTATCGAATACGGCGCGCTCCCAATCCTCGAGGCCTTCCAGGAAACTGTTATAGGCGTTGCGCTCCTTATTGGTGACGGTGAACTGATCGTTGTCGTCGTAGAAGTCACGAACATCGGTATTCCGCTCCACCCACGTGAGCCTGCCCTCTTCTCGATTTCTTTCGATATACAAAGAGGGAGGCAGCGCCTTCTCGATTTCACGCAGGCGTGAGTAGTCAATATCGGGATTCTCGGTATCCATGCGCATCTCATACACGCGATCCAGTGATATATCTACATGATCGGTGGTGTAGAACCAGCCACGCCAGAACCAGTCGAGATCGATTCCTGAGGCCTCTTCCATGGTACGGAAAAAATCTGCAGGCGTGGGCCGCTTGAACTCCCATTGCCGTGAATATTCCTTGAATGCAAAGTCAAACAATTCGCGCCCCATAATGGTCTCACGCAATATATTGATTGCCGTTGCCGGCTTCGAGTAGGCATTCGGCCCCAAGCGTAGAACGCTATCAGACTGCGTCATTATCGGGACCTGATTCTGCGACACCATGTAATCAGTGATATATCGAGGCTCCACTCCCCAGGGAATCTCTGCATCCCATTCACGACCCGCGACTGAGTCGAGATAGCTATTAATGCCCTCGTCCATCCAGGTCCACTGACGCTCGTCGGAATTTACGATCATTGGAAAGTAGAAGTGCCCTACTTCGTGGATTACCACGCCAATCAAGAATCGCTTCTCCGATAGTGAATAGGTACGGCTGCCATCGTCCTGCAAAGTTGTACGGGGCCCGTTAAAGGTGATCATCGGATATTCCATGCCGCCGACAAATCCCGCATTCAATGAAATCGCAGTGGGGTAGGGAAAATCAAAAGAGAAGCGGCTGTATACTTCCAGAGTGTGGATCACGACTTCGGTGGAGAGGTCCGACCAGAGCGTTCCACCTTCCTTCGGATAGTAGGACATGGCCATGACCAGCTCCTGCTCTGCGCCGGTCTGTTGATAGCCCTTCGCGTCCCAGATGAATTTTCTGGAAGAGCCCCAGGCAAAATCCCGTACGTTCTCAGCTGCGAAGCGCCATGTCTTCGTATCTTCGACGCCTTCTCTCTCGTTCTCGAGGGCTTCCTCGGGAGTGACAATGAATACTGGCCGATCAGCCGTCTCGGCTTCCTGCAGGCGATCCCTTTGGGTTCGAGTTAGTACCTGATTCGCATTCTGCAGCTCACCTGTTGCCGCGACGATGTGATCTGAAGGCACCGTCAGCGAGACCTCATAGTCTCCAAATTCCAGGGTAAATTCACCAGAGCCCAGAAACTCCTTGTTAGTCCAGCCTTCATAGTCTGTATAGGCGACTAAGCGTGGAAACCACTGCGAGATAGCGAACAGGTAGTTACCGTCTTCGTTTTCATCATCAGGGAAATACTCGTATCCCCCTCGAGGCCTCAACACATCACCATTTACGATGTGATAGGCATAGTCGATCTCGAACTCAACATCCTGACCAGAATTTAGAGGTCGCGCTAAATCGATGCGCATGAGCGTACCGACTATAGTATGTGCAAGGTCGTTACCTGCCCCGTCCTGCACACTGTTTATCTCGTAACCGTGCTCAACATCTTCCAGATACTGAAGGCTGCGAAGCTGACCTAAACTAATACGTGCGGGCGAGTCCGTGTCTGGGCTGCTACCGTTGAAAGTCGAGCTCATATTGCCCATAGAGTCGCTGCGAAATCGATTCTGATCAAGCTGCAACCAAAGGTAGCCCAAGGTATCCGGAGAATTATTCTGATAGCGAATTGTCTCTGTCCCCGAGATTCGCTGAGTGTCTTCATCCAGGCTCACCGCAATCTCGTAGTCGACTTCCTGCTGCCAGTATTGATGACCTGGCTGACCCGAAGCGTTTCTGTAGACGTTCGGGGTCGGCAAGACTTCATCAAGTTGACGAAACTTGTCTTGAAACGATCCCTTCGTCTGTTGGATGCCCTGCGCGAGGATTAGGGAACTGCTAAACAATGCGCTACTCGCGGCGATGAGCAAGACGATTCTCTTCATAACGACCGGTCTCCTGATGGTAGGTCTGTACTAGGTTGTGGCTGCGAATAATACCGCGTTTTGGGCGGTTTGTGGCCACCCATTTATCATCCAGATCGGTTCTGCGGTAAACTACGACAATGCTATTCGCGCTAATTATCTTCTAAAGAGTCAACGTCCATGGAGCTCATTCTTACCGCGGTACCTTTCTTCTTCTTGCTGATTCTCGTCGAATTAATCTGGGGAATTGCGCGCGGCAACAATACCTACCGCATCAACGATAGCATTAACAGCATCTCGATGGGCAGTCTCAGTCGGCTACAAGGCCTTGTAATACTTGGGTTTTCCGCCTCTATCTATGAAATTATCGTGGCCCGATACCAACTCAGCCAACTGCCTGACGATGCCCCATGGGTTTGGATTAGCTGTTTTGTACTCTACGATTTCGCCTACTACTGGAAGCATCGACTGGGGCACGAAGTCGCCCTCTTTTGGGGCTCCCATGTCGCCCATCACCAGAGCGAAGACTACAACCTAAGTACTGCTCTGCGCCAAACCAGCATAGACTTCCATAGCTTCCTGTTCTATTTGCCCTTCTTCTTTCTGGGCTTTCCAGCGGAAATACTCTTCACAGTAGTAAGCTTGAATCTAATCTATCAATTCTGGGTGCACACGGAACATATAACCAGGCTCGGCCCCATCGAGTGGCTATTCGTTACTCCTTCGAATCATCGGGTTCACCACGCTCGCAACAAGATCTACGTTGACCGAAACTACGGCGGCGTCTTTATTATTTGGGACAGGATATTCGGCAGCTTTCAGGATGAACTTGGCGAGGAGCCTGCGGTCTTTGGGCTGCGCAAGCCTCTAAACAGCTGGAACCCGCTCTGGGCAAACGTGCATGTTTACTGGCGACTTACGCTGGACTTCTTCGCCATGCGAGGAATGGCTAACAAGCTGCGACTCCTATTCAAACCGCCGGGCTGGCGTTCAGATGAGCAACAGAGCCATTGCAAACTTGGACAAGGCGTGACCGACCTCACTGCGAAGTTCGACCCACCGCTATCCGCTTTCGAGAGAATCTACACACTCATCCAATTCCTGTTTACCGCCGTCTTAGGCCTGGCCCTGCTGCTCGCTGCACCCTCAATGAACTACGTCCTCGTAAGTATTGCAGTGCTATATCTGTTCTACGCTTTCTATGTACATGGTGCCGCGCTAGAAGGCTCAAGCCAGGCACTAAGTTTGGAGATTGTTCGACTAGTATTCCTGGTTCCTGTATTAATTTTGCTGAGTTTGCATCCTGCGATAACGGCATTGATGTTCGGCAACGCGGTAATCGCGCTCCCTCTCTCGCTGATCTCAGCCTCGAGGAAAAACTACTATCGAGTTAGTGGGAATTCCAGCAAGAGCTCGCCAGTTTCTGGGTCTCGCAGTTCAAACTGGGCCTGAGAAGCTAAGCGCAAGGCCTCAGTAAAAGTCGAACCGTTTTCCAGGTTACTAATAATAAAAGCGACACGCGTAGTAATACTGCTGGCCGGCGGCACTTGCAGTGGAATAAATTCGTAACCAGCAGATTCGCTCAACATCCCCTGCACTGTAGATTCGACGCTGAGGCTTGAGCCCGGGATACGTTTCCTAACAGCCCGGAACAACGAAGTCTCGCCATTAGCGTCGGTCATTCTCAGGAAGACATTGACCTGCCTGGTAAACAACTCCCGGTTACCGACGCGAAGCGCTGGTGTATAGATCGGAAAGCTAAATCCAACCTCGATTATTCCATTGCTGGAGCTATCCGTTATCATCTCAGCCGTTATCTGTTCAGCTGTCAGGCCCGTACCCGCCTGGTTCGGCAACAAGACAAAGTAATAAACGACTACGGGGAGTAGCGCCGGAATACAGACGGCAGCAGCGTAGACACCAGGTCTGGCGGAGAACAATGGATTCAATGGATAGACTGCAATCAGAGCGGCAATGATAGCCAACGACAGGATCGCGGCCCGGATCATTAGCGGCTCGCTGCCGATTCGTGCCGGGTTATGTACGATAAACACTAGCGTAGCCACTGCGATGAGCAGCGCTGCGATACTTACGAAGACCTTCTTTAGAGTAATATTCATGACCGCCATAACGGGCAATACAGAAAAGATGCTGAGGCAACGATCTTAAAGAGTCTCAGATTTGCTCGCCATGGGCTTGTTTGTCAGCATGATAAGAAGATCTAACCAATGGCCCACTGGCTACATGCTTGAACCCAAGCTTATCACCGTATTCCCGTAACTGGTCAAACTCGTCCGGGTGTACGAAGCGCTCCACCTTGAGATGGTCTTTTGATGGCTGCAAATATTGACCCAGCGTCACCATATCAACGTCGTGAGCATAGAGGTCGTCCATTACCAGCTTTACCTCTTCCATAGTCTCGCCTAGCCCGAGCATCAATCCCGACTTTGTCGTCACCGCAGGTTTGAGCGCCTTGTATTTCTTGAGTAGCTGCAGAGACCAAGCGTAGTCGGCTCCTGGCCTTGCCTTTTTATATAACCTGGGCACGGTTTCGAGATTATGATTAAACACATCCGGCGGCGCTTCTTTCAAAATATCGAGAGCTATATCGATTCTACCGCGGAAATCTGGCACGAGAACTTCTACCTTAATCTCTGGATTCAGTCTGCGTGTTTCGATAATGCAATTTGCAAAATGTTGTGCGCCACTATCTTTTAGGTCGTCGCGATCGACGGAGGTGATCACAACATAACTCAGCCCCATCTCGCTAATAGCAGAAGCCAACTCTGTCGGCTCGTTCTCGTACAGTGGCTTCGGCTTACCGTGGGCTACGTCGCAGAATGGACAACGACGCGTACAGATGTCACCCATGATCATGAAGGTTGCCGTGCCGTTACTAAAACATTCACCAAGATTAGGACAAGAGGCTTCCTCGCAGACCGATGCAAGTTTGTGTTCTCGAAGTTTCTGTTTGATATGGTCGATCTTGGGCGAGGCCGGGATCTTCACGCGAATCCAATCCGGCTTTCTCAATAGATCTGTGGTGGGGATCACCTTCACGGGAATGCGACGAACCTTGTCCGCTCCTCGGAGTTTCTCACCTTCTACTAAAACATTTCTGCGCTTTCTGTCGGCCATTAGATATTTGTTCTCAATCAATCTGATTTGTAATGCTCGAGATAATCCAATTCAGCGAGCAACTTGTTGCTGAGCACTCTGCTCACCTTTTGCATAAGCATGTCAGTGTCCACCACGTGGTCCGCGATCTGAGTCACAGCCAGATTTTCGAAACCGCAGGGATTAATACGCTGAAATGGCTCCATATCCATCTGCACATTGAGGCTTAAGCCATGATAACTCCAGCCCCTGCGAATGCGCAGTCCCAACGCAGCTATTTTAGCATCATTCACGTACACACCGGGAGCCTTCGCTTTCCCGCCAGCGGCTATACCAAATTCCTTGAGGGTTTGTATGATCGCCTGCTCTATGATATCTACCAGTTCGCGCACACCCAGTTTACGACGCTTCACATTCAGTAACAGATAGGCAACTAATTGCCCGGGACCATGGTAGGTGACTTGCCCTCCCCGGTCTATCTGAACGACAGGAATCTTATCAGGGTTGAGGATGTGTTCAGACTTGCCTGCCTGTCCCTGAGTGAATACCGGCTTATGACTTAGCAGCCAAATCTCATCGGCACGACTCTCACCGGCTTGCTCGACCAGATAGCGCATGGATTTCCAGATCGGCTGGTATTCCTGCAGGCCTAATCGGCGAACGACTAGTGGCGGATGAGCTGTGCCATCCGATTTAGATTCGGCTCTGAAAGATTTATAGTCGGTGAGGAGCACCCTATAAAACCATCTTTACACTTTCGATGGCCTTTAGGTCGTCAAATATGTTTTGTAGCTGATCGACCCCGGTAGCGGCAATGGTTATTCGCACCGATACGTAGGTGTTTTTCTTGCTTGTCTGCAATTCAACAAGATCCGAGGAAATCTTGCCAGTGTGTTTCTCGACA